>NZ_JAIWOI010000080.1 GCF_020217005.1 Rheinheimera sp.
ATTTGCTGACATCATAGTGAAAGTAGGTGAAGACGGCGAAGTAACGCGTGTCCGTGATATTGGCAGGGTGGAATTAGGTGCCCAGTCCTATGCCCTGCGTTCATTGCTGAACAACAAAGATGCTGTAGCTATTCCTATTTTCCAGGCTTCAGGCTCAAACGCAATTCAGATTTCTGATGATGTGCGCGCTACTATGGCTGAGCTGTCTAAAGGTTTCCCTGAAGGTTTAACTTACGACATCGTCTACGACCCGACCGTTTTTGTTCGCGGTTCTATTGAAGCTGTCGTCAAAACTTTGCTGGAAGCTATATTGCTGGTAGTGCTGGTGGTGGTGTTGTTCCTGCAAACCTGGCGTGCTTCTATTATTCCGTTAGTGGCTGTGCCTGTGTCGCTGGTAGGTACCTTTGCCTTTATGCATATGCTGGGTTTCTCGCTGAACGCTTTATCCTTATTTGGTCTGGTCTTGGCCATAGGTATAGTAGTAGATGACGCTATAGTCGTAGTCGAAAACGTCGAGCGGAATATTGCCGATGGTTTATCGCCTATGGCCGCCACCCAAAAAGCCATGAAAGAAGTGACAGGTCCTATTGTGGCCACTACTTTGGTGTTGGCTGCGGTCTTTATTCCTACCGCTTTTATGTCAGGGTTAACAGGTCAGTTCTATAAGCAATTTGCCTTAACTATCACTATTTCTACCTTTATCTCGGCTCTGAACTCTTTAACCTTAAGCCCGGCTTTATCGGCGCTGTTGTTGAAACCTCATGGTGCTCAACCTGATGCTTTAACCCGTGTACTGAATAAAGCTTTTGGCAGTTGGTTATTTGATCCTTTTAACCGCCTGTTCAACAAAGCGTCCAAAGGTTATGGCCTGATGGTACGTAAAGTGATTCGGTTTGGTGGTATTATCGGTATTCTGTACATAGGTCTGGTTGGCTTAACTGCTGTACAGTTCCAGCAAACTCCAACTGGTTATGTACCAGGCCAGGATAAACAGTACTTAGTGGCTTTTGCTCAGTTACCGGACGCTTCATCTTTAGATCGTACCGAAGCTGTGATTAAAGAAATGTCGCGTATTGCGGCTGAACATCCGGGTGTGGCGAACTCTATCTCCTTCCCTGGCTTGTCGATCAACGGTTTTACCAACAGCCCAAGCGCCGGCATAGTCTTTGTCGGTCTGGATGACTTCGATAAAAGAACATCCCCAGAATTATCAGGCAACGCCATAGCTGCAGCGTTAAACCAGAAGTTTGCCGGTATTCAGGACGCTTTTATTGCGATATTCCCGCCGCCGCCAGTACAAGGCTTAGGCACTATAGGCGGCTTCCGTCTGCAAATTCAGGACAGAGCTAACCTTGGTTATGAAGAGCTGGCCGCTGTGACTATGCAGGTGATGCAAAAAGCCTGGGCCACGCCTGAACTTTCTGGTGTGTTCTCCAGTTATCAGGTGAATGTTCCTCAGTTGGATTTAGAAGTGGATCGGACCAAAGCCAAACAACAAGGCGTGAATCTGGATGAAATATTCCAGACGCTGCAGGTTTATATGGGCTCGGCTTATGTCAACGACTTCAACCAGTTTGGCCGGACCTACCAGGTCAATGTGCAGGCGGATCAACAGTTCCGTCAGGACCCTGAACAAATCCGCCAGTTGAAAGTACGTAACAACGCCGGTGAAATGATCCCGCTGGGTTCCTTTATTAATGTAAAACATTCAGCTGGCCCTGACCGTGTGATGCACTACAACGGTTACACCACAGCTGAAATTAACGGTGGTCCGGCTGCAGGTTACAGCACAGGTGAAGCACAAGCTGCTATTGAAAAAATTCTGGCCGAAACTTTACCGCAAGGCATGACCTACGAATGGACTGAACTGACGTACCAGCAGATTCTGGCTGGCAATGCCGAGCTGTTCATATTCCCGCTGGTGATACTGTTGGTTTTTATGGTGTTGGCCGCTCAGTACGAAAGCTTAACTTTACCTCTGGCAATTATCCTGATTGTGCCTATGACCTTATTGTCGGCTATGACAGGCGTTTGGATCTATGGTGGCGATAACAACATCTTCACTCAGATAGGTTTAATAGTACTAGTGGGGCTGGCGACCAAAAACGCCATCTTAATAGTCGAATTTGCCAAAGAGCTGCAGGACCATGGCATGAAAACTATGGATGCCATTCTTGAAGCGGCACGCTTACGTCTGCGTCCGATTTTAATGACTTCCATCGCCTTTATTATGGGTGTAGTGCCTATGGTGCTCTCCACTGGCGCTGGAGCAGAAATGCGTCAGGCCATGGGTGTAGCGGTATTCGCCGGTATGATTGGCGTCACAGTATTCGGTCTGATCTTAACACCACTGTTTTACTACGCTCTGGCCAAACGCCGTGATCGCCAGCAAGCAAAGGCTCAGGTCACAGACACAGAGGAAACTCATCATGCGTAAAACTCTTCGTTTAACAGCCATCAGTGTGGCTCTGGCATCCCTGTTATTTGGATGTGCTTCGGTAGGACCAAGCTATGCGGCTCCCGCCACAGCGAATCAGGTGCAACTGCCTGCAGAATATAAAGCAGCAGACAAAGCCCAGCACTGGTGGCAGCAGTTTAATGATCCAGTGTTAAACCAGTTAATAGAACAGGCTTTGCTGAATAACCAGACCTTGGCCGCAGCACAAGCCAACGTAACACGGGCTTATGCCATCTTTGAAGACAGCGATAATGATGGTCTGCCTCGTTTGGATATCACGGCTAGCCAGCAAAACAATCAGGTACCGGACAGTGCAGCACAAAATGCAGGTCAAATTCAGCGTCAGGCTAATCTGGGTGGCGCTTTAAGCTGGGACCTGGATTTGTTTGGCAAGCTGCGTCGCGCCGCTGAAGCGGCAGATGCCAGAGCTCAGGGCGCAGAACTGGCCTGGCAAGAAGCGAAAGTACAATTGTTAGCCCAGGTAGCCGCCAGTTATGGTGACTACCGGGGTGCCCAGCTGCGCTTGAATGTGGCAGAACAAAACCTCGGCAACTTACGTCGTACCAAACAAATTATTCTGGCGCGCCGTGATGCCGGGGTGGCCTCCGATCTGGAAATCAGCCGTATTGATGCGCAAATTTATCAGTTGCAAAGCACTCTGCCACAGTATCAGTTTGCTAAAGCCCAGGCCAACGCCACTATAGCGGCTTTAGTAGCCCAGGCTGCAGAGCAGTTTGTCGTAGACACTAAAACAGAAGCTTTGCCTGAACTGAACAAGCCATTGTCTTTTGCTAATCAGCACAACTACTTAAAGTTCAGAACTGATGTCGCTGTTGCAGAACGCGAACTGGCCGCTAGCACCGCCGATATAGGAGTAGCCACAGCAGAGCTGTACCCGCAAGTCTCTGTCAGTGGATTCTTAGGTTTTATTTCCAGCCCGGGACTGAGCCTGGGTTCACAGAATGAAGCCTGGAACATAGCACCTAGCCTACGCTGGCAAGCCACAGAGCTGAGTTCTATTCAGGCCAGGATCCGTGGTGCTGAAGCAGAGCAGCAAATGGCCTTTGCCCGCTTTCAACAAACAGTATTTGATGCCCTGGCGCAAATGCAAACTTCGTTGCAAGGCTACAGAACCAGCCGTGAGCAACAGTTAAGCTCACAGCAACAGGTCCTAGCTACTGAACAGGCGGTGCAATTAACCCGTGCTCAATACGAAGCTGGCACCATCGAGTTTCTGGACTTACTGGACGCTGAACGGGAGTGGTTAGCAGCCCGGGATCAGCAAGCTGTATTGTCCACTCAAAGTTTCCAGCGTTTAGTGGCAATCTACCGCGCCTTTGCCGGTGGAATAGAGCTGGAGCCAGGTACCCAGCAACTGGCTTTAGCGAAAGAGTAAGGCACAAAAGTTGGAGCATGAGCTCCAGCCTCACTATTAACCTTTGGGCGCCGTTTAGTCCCATTTCCTTACGGCGCCCTTTTTTTCTGCTCTTGGGATAAATGTCAGTCACCGCAGACCTATTGATAACTATTCTTATCCGCATTACTATTAAGCCAATTTTTAGCTTGAGAAAAAGGCTGAGTATCAGGTGTTTAAACTCAAACAACGCTTTTGGTTTTTAGTACATGGCTGGGTAGGTTTGCCTGTTTGGCTGATTTTTTGTGCTGTATGTTTCACTGGCACTATTGCCGTGTTCAGTCATGAACTCACTTGGTTAACTAACCCTAATTCCAGAGCAGAAAATCCGCAAAATCTGCCGGTCAAAGCTGCCACTGAATTAATTGCCGCAGTAAAAGCTGAAGTACCGGACGCAGAAATTGGTAGCGTGATGGTGATGGAACCTTACCTGGTTAATGCCATTGTATTCTCTACTGCCAAAGCACCTTTTGGTATAGCTTATGTAAACCAGTACACGGGCCAGGTCCAGGAGCTGAATTACGGCCTGAACTTTATTAGTTTTATGCGCGCCCTGCACGGCTGGTTATTATTCCCATGGCACAGCAGCTACAGTGTTGGCTATTATCTGGTCAGTGGCATGGCCATCCTCATGCTGCTGTCTTTAATTACTGGTTTAATTATTTATAAAAATTTCTGGAAAGCTTTTACTCAACCTAAAATCCGGTTGCATCAAGGCCGTAAAACCTTGCTGACCGACTTGCATCGTTTAGCGGGAGTCTGGTCTATTTGGTTTTTAGTGGTTATGAGTCTGACCGGATTATGGTATCTGGTGCAGGCTATTTTATGGCACAACGATATTGAGTTTTATCACGAACCCAAGATCCTGACGGCAGCCGAAGTGCCCGCAGCGGGACAAAAACACACACCACCATATTCACTGCAGGATGCGTTAGTGATCGCCAAACAAACGCTGCCAGAGCTGCAACCAGCTTATATTATGATGCCGGAGCATAACCGCGATTTATACCGTATTTCAGGTTCAGGTAATTCGGTATTTTTTGATCAGTATTCCTATACCGTACTGGTTAATCCATGGACAGGCGCAGTTACAGATGTGCATACACCAGACAAGATGTCAGGTCTTGAAGTGGTGAGCCATATTGCAGATCCACTGCATTACGGCACTTTAGGTGGTATCTGGACCAAAATTATCTGGTTCCTGTTTGGCTTGTTGTTATCTGGCATGTCCATCACTGGCTTTATGATTTGGGGCAGCCGCACTATCAGAGCGGCACGCAGCGAACCCGCAACTTGTTATACTACTTCAGAGGTCAATTCCTGATGGCGCAACGTGCAGATACCTGGTGGCAACGAAACAAATTTAAACTCAATGGCCTGGTGCTGGTTTTACCATTCTGGTTTTTGTATGAATCGATGAATCCGGTGTTTCCGCCGTCCTGGCCCACACAAAAAGTTGGCGCTTTTGAAGTAACACCAACGCCACTCACCAATGACGCGCCTTATCAACATCATGGCGATTGGGTAAAGGACTTCAGCCTGCAATTCTGCCAGGGTTGTGTCGCCAATATACGTCAGGCCTACATGGCAATAGCCTCGGAACAACCTGCTATCGAAGATTTTGCCCAAGCCGATTTGAGTATTTTGCACGGCAGCTCCTTTGCGCAGCATGTGCACGCCAAAGCGTCAGCCCAGCCGAAAACAGGCGATAAAGTCTGGTTATTGATTGAAGACTGGCAAGGACAACTGCATGTAGGCTCGTGGGACTGGCCACAGTCTTAATTATCTTTAAAATGGGGTCAGATCACATTGTTAACTGTTAACAATGTGATCTGACCCCATTTTTAATTTTTGTTACAAAACCCAGCACAAATTAACCTAACAAAGCGTTACACTGAAGCAGCTCATGTTCAGGGGATAGGCTATGAAACTGTTTTGGTTACTGCTGCTGTTTTTTTATCCGGGTCAGGTCCTGGCAAACAGCTGGCCAGGTTTTGCCAAACAGCAGTCCTGCCTTGAACTTTATCCTGATTTTCAACAGCTGGTGAATGACGTACGTCAACACAAAGCCTGGTATACAGCTGAGCATTGGTTAGCCCCCTGGTTATTGCCTAAACAACAATTCCAACACACACAGCAACTGGAATGTGCCCAACTGGAATACCAATCAGACAGTTTTTTAGTTCAGGCCTGGGGCTTACAGCCAAAAGCCCAATCTAATGAAAAATGGCCGGTGATTATCTACAACAGAGGTGGTAATTCGGCGTTGGGCCGATTGGATTTTGTCTCTGTGTTACGTCAACTTAGCCCTTTGGCGCAACAAGGTTTCATTGTATTAGCCAGTCAGTACCGTGGCTCTGTGCCACAAGACCAGCAGACCTATGGCAAAGACCAGTTTGGTGGCGCTGATGTGCGTGATATTCATCAGTTGATAGAACTGGCAAAAAAACTGCCTACGGCTGACGCAGATAACATATTTTTATACGGGATCAGCAGGGGCGGCATGATGAGTTATCTGACAGCACGGCAACGTGACGATATCCGCGCTATGGCTATCACCGGAGCCCCAACAAATTTAGTCACAGAATTGCCACGAAAACCTGAAATGGAGTTAATTTTCCGTAGTCTGATCCCTGACTACGACCAAAACAAAGTGAAGGAACTGGAACAACGGTCGGTAATATATTGGGCGGAAGAATTGCCCGCTACTTTGCCTATTTTGTTGATCTACGGTGGTCAGGACCAAAGGGTGCATCCGGATAATTCCAAACTGCTGGCCGCCAAATTGACCGGGCTCAAAAGGCCGGTGCGACTGATAGAGTTTAAGGACGCTGATCATTTGCTGACTGACTACAAAGAACAGGAACGCCAGGCCATGCTCAGCTGGTTTCGTCAGCATCAAGTGAATGCCGCCACAGCTGCGCCTTAATCCGCCAACTCTACTCTGTCACGGCCAAGCTCTTTGGCTTTGTACAACGCCTGATCGGCTCTTTGTACCAACTGATCCACTGCGCTGTCTGCTGTACTGGCAATACCGATACTCAGGCTGCTCTCCATGCCAGACTCTTGCATCTGCTGTTTAAACTGTTGCTGCACTCTGAACGCCAAATGCGTTAAACCTTCAGCATCTGTATCTGTAGCAGCCAGCACAAATTCATCTCCTCCCAATCGGCAGGCGATATCACTTTGACGTGCAACGGCAATCAATGCCTGGGCCAAATGCTTCAATGCCAGGTCCCCAGTTTCATGGCCGTATTGATCGTTGAGCTTTTTAAACTCATCAATATCAATCATCATCAGTGCTAAAGGTGTCCCCTGAGTGTTAGCCTGCAGCACGTATTGCTCAAATTTAATCTGGAAGGCCCGCCTATTGTCTAATCCCGTTAACACATCGGTATGAGCCAGTGTTTCCATTTGCTGTGCTTGCTGGTAAAGCTTATCTATCGTTTTCTCTGCAACCTTGACCTTTTTTTGTTGCAGTTGCATTTGCTGATCCAAAGCCATTTGATAAGCCAGAGCGTCAGCAATCAGTTTTAAACTGCAGAACAAATGTTCTGAAATGACTAACCGCTCTCTGCTGGCCCCACATAAAGTACCTATAGTTTTACCGCCGGATAATACCGGTACGGCGAAAAAACTCTGCATACCTAAAGCGGCGGCATTTGAGTTGGGAAATAATTCGGGGATAACATCAGATTGCTGTAAATTTGCGTCAAACAACAAGCGACACATAGAGTCAGACCATTCGACAACAGCGCCTTCCTGTAAAGGAATGGTCATTTGTCCTTCCACCAAAACTACCTGCTGAGTCAAAGCACGCCAATCAATCCGTGTTAAGAAAGCTGTATCCAAAGCTGTTAAATGCCGCACTAACAGCAACAGCGGTCTGGCGGACTGTTCAAGAGCTACACTGGTATAACTTTGACGTTGTGGCATAAAGTCTCTGATTGACGATCTGAGTACAGATCCTTGTAGCAGCATTTGCAGTTAATTATGAGTTTTGTACGTGCTTTTTAGCGAACAGAGCACAATAAGGGTAATTATTTTTGCGCTAGCTGTCGAAATGCCAGAGACCAAACCGACTAACCTTGACATCAACACAAGGAGAGACTTATGACTCAGTCAATTCAACAGTTAGCAACAAGCTGGGCTGCGGCAGTAGCAAGCCAGGATCTGACGCGGATTATGACGTTTTATGCCGATGAACTTGTTGCCTATGATGCTGTGGCGCAATTGCAGTTTACTGGTAAAGCAGCCTATCAGGCCCATTGGCAAAAATGCCTGGAATTCTGCTCAGGCGGTCATTCCAAATTTGAACTTCGGGATCTGAAGATCCAACAAAACGATGCGATCGGTTTTAGTCATGCTTTGGTGTATTGCGAGGGAAGCAATGAAAAAGGTGAGACTCAGGGTTGCTGGATGCGGCTGACTCAAGGCTGGCAAAAACAGCAGGACAACTGGCGTATTTTTCATGACCATTTTTCTGTACCTTTTGATATGGTATCTGGCGCTGTGTTGTTTGAACTGACCCCGGATCTTTAACAAGAATGACAAAAGGAAAGCTGCAATGAAATACTTATGCTTAGTCTACAGCGACGAAAAACTCCTGCATTCGTTACCAGAGAGCCCAAAAGACGAAGAGTGTTTTGCTTATGCCTCTGCAGTGCAACAGAGCGGTCGGATGCTGGCTGCCGAAGCGCTGCAACCCATAGATACGGCCACCACAGTTCGGGTGCGATCAGGTAAAACCTTGTTAACAGATGGTCCCTTTGCCGAAACTAAAGAACAATTGGCTGGCTTTTATCTGGTTGAAGCAAAAGATTTAAACGAAGCCATCCAGTTGGCAGCTGGTATTCCGGCCGCCCGCGTAGGCTCTGTCGAAGTTCGCCCCATCCGTCAACTGGAGGTTTAATATGAGATTTATGTTACTGATGATACCTAAAGGCTATGAAAGTGCTGCGCCTGGCACTATGCCTGAAACCGATGCAGTTGATGCTATGATGGACTACAACAGAAAACTGCAGGACGCTGGTATTTTACTCGGCTGCGAAGGCTTGCATCCGCCGTCTATGGGCGCTCGTGTCAGTTTTAATTCAGGGAAAGCACTGGTTACTGACGGACCTTTTACTGAAACAAAGGAAGTGCTGGGAGGTTTTTGGATGATTCAGGTCCCCTCCAAAGCTGAAGCCATTCGCTGGGCCAGTTTATGCCCTGCCAGTGATAATGAAGTGATCGAAGTACGCCAGGTTCAGGAAATGGAAGATTTTTCTGAAGATATTCAGCAGATAGCTGCTGATTTCGTCACGATGCAAAGCAGTTAAACTGTTGAACAATCAGGTGACAGCCGAAGCTATTTCGGCTTTGTATCAGCAGGAAAGCCGCAGGGTACTCGCCACTCTGATCCGCTTGCTGGGTGATTTTGAACTGGCCGAAGAGGCGCTGCAGGACGCATTTACCTGTGCTTTGCAGCAGTGGCCTGTTGATGGATTCCCTGCCCAACCCAGAGCCTGGCTGGTGTCCGCTGGGCGTTTTAAAGCCATAGATAAAATCCGTCAGCAGCGGACTCAGCGCCAGCATCAGCAGCAGTGGCATTTTGAGCAGGATGACGACAGTGCGGTTTGTCAGCTACAGGACCTGACTGGTCATGATTGGCAGGACGATGAACTGCGGCTGATCTTTACCTGCTGTCACCCGGCTTTATCCAACGAAGCTCAAGTAGCGCTGACGTTACGCGAAATTTGTGGCCTGACAACAGAGCAAATTGCTAAAGCCTTTTTAACCAACCCTGTCACCATAGCCCAGCGTATTGTCAGGGCAAAAAACAAAATCCGTGATGCGGCTATCCCCTACGAAATTCCAACTCAGGAGCAATTACCACAACGGCTGGATGCGGTACTTAAAGTCATTTATCTGTTGTTTAACGAAGGCTATAGCCAAAGTTCAGGCGATCAGTTGTTGTGTCAGGAACTTTGTGTTCAGGCGATACGGCTCGGCTTCTTATTATTGGAGTTGCAACCTGAAGCTGAAACTATGGGTCTATTGGCATTGCTGTTATTGCAACAATCCAGACGCCATGCCAGGACCACGGCAGAAGGCGACCTGATTTTACTGGCCGATCAGGACCGAAG
>NZ_JAIWOI010000081.1 GCF_020217005.1 Rheinheimera sp.
TTTGTGGGACCAAAACTTAATTCAACAAGGGGTTCAATTAGTAGAACGCTCGCTATCAGGACGACGTATAGGACCTTATGGGCTGCAAGCCGCTATTGCAGCGCTGCACGCCGAAAGCCTGTCAGCGGCACAAACAGACTGGCCACAAATTGTTGCCTTGTATGATGTATTGTACCGCTTTGAACCATCGCCCATAGTGCTGTTGAACAGGGCTGTAGCGATCAGTATGGCGCAGGGACCGGCAGCTGCGCTACCGCTACTGTTAGCTCTGGAACAAAGTGGCGAATTGGCACAGTACCATTTACTCGACGCCGCTTTAGCAGATTTGCACCAAAAGCTTGGCCTGATACAACAGGCCAGGCTGTATTATCAGAGCGCATTAAATAAAACCAGCCAACTGGCGGAACAACGATTTTTGCAAAAGCGCCTGGAAAAATTAGGCTACACTGGCAAAACCAGTTTTACTCTAAAGTTAAACCCATGACAAATCAGACAAATAGTGCTTTTGCTCTGCTCAGTGACAGCGCTTTGCTGCACCATAGCAGCTATATTGCCGGACAATTTCAATCAGGCCGCAGCGGACATTTTGCTGTTCATAATCCTGCAGATGGCAGCTTACTGGCCTTAATCGCTGAAGCAGGTGCAACAGAAGCAGAGCAAGCGGTCGCCTCTGCTAGTACAGCTTTTCCTCTTTGGTCAGGTCTTACTGCTGCACAACGCTCAGCCAAACTGATGTGCTGGTATCAGTTGATGCTGGAGCATCAGCACGATCTGGCCCGCATCCTGACGTTGGAGCAAGGCAAGCCCCTGAGTGAAGCCATAGGCGAAGTACGTTATGGTGCTTCTTTTGTCAGTTGGTTCGCAGAAGAAGCCAAACGTATGAATGGCGATATTATTCCTGCGCCCAAAACCGATCAGCAGATTTTAGTACTGAAACAGCCGATAGGTGTAGTGGCCGCTATTACGCCATGGAATTTCCCGAATGCCATGATCTTACGTAAAGCCGCTGCGGCCTTGGCGGCGGGTTGTACTTTTGTGGTAAAACCTTCGGAACTGACCCCTTTATCTGCTTTGGCTTTGGCTGAACTGGCCAGTCGTGCCGGCATTCCCGGCGGCGTTTTTAATATCATCACTGGGACAGATGCTAAAGCTATAGGACAGGTCCTGACCAAAGACAGCCGCGTGGCAAAATTCAGTTTCACCGGCTCCACCCCAGTGGGTAAAACCCTGTTAGCGCAATGTGCGTCCACAGTGAAAAAAGTATCAATGGAACTGGGCGGCAATGCGCCTTTTATTGTGTTTGATGACGCCGACTTACCTGCTGCGGTGCAGGGTTTACTGGCAGCCAAATTCCGTAATGCCGGTCAAACCTGCGTCTGTGTTAACCGAGTCTTAGTGCAGCGTCCTGTGTATGACGCTTTTTTAGCGCTACTGATAAAGGCAACAGCACCGCTAAAACTGGCTTCTGGTTTGGAGGCGGGTTGTCAGATAGGGCCACTGATTAATCAGGCTGCGGTCGATAAAATAGCAAGGCTGCTGGATCAGGCGCTGGAGCAAGGCGCAGAGCTGCTGTTAGGCGGCGCTATTGATGCCGACTTAGGCCCCTTGTTTTTCCAGCCTACTATCATCACAGACGTCACCCCTGCTATGCACATCAGCCAAACTGAAATTTTTGGCCCAGTGCTTTGTATCAGTGTGTTTGATACAGAACAAGAAGCCATAGAGCTTGCCAACAACACGCCAACAGGCCTTGCCAGCTATTTTTACAGCCGTGATATAGGCCGGATTTTCCGGGTTGCCAAAGCGTTGGACTATGGTATGGTTGGCATCAACGAAGGCTTAATCTCCAACGCAGCCGCGCCTTTTGGCGGCGTCAAAGAATCAGGGCTGGGCCGCGAAGGCTCAAGCTATGGTCTGGATGATTTTACAGAGTTGAAGTATTTGTGTTTGGGTGGGCTTTAAGGTTTTGACTGGTAGCAATTTCAGCCCTGTTTCTGCCCGCAGCCTTAGCCCGGTATAAAGCCGCATCAGCTCTTTTTAAGGTGTCAGACCAATTGGCATCCACAGAAAAATCTGCGCTGGCTATGCCAAAACTGGCACTGAGTTTTAACTCACCTGCGCTGCAATGAAAGCTTTGAGTGGTGATCAGCCCCATCAATTCTTCGATACGACACAAGGCTTCAGTCGCCTTTTTACCGGGCAACACCAAAATAAACTCTTCTCCTCCTAACCTCATCAATTGGCCCTGTTCTTGAGAAAAGTAGCTTCGCAGCAAAGAGGAAAATAACACCAGACACTCGTCGCCAACAGGGTGACCATGCAAATCATTAATCTGTTTAAAATGATCCAGATCAGCAATCACTAATGTTAAGTGCTCCTGCTGACGTTTAGCTCTGGGCCACTCCTCTTCTATCACGTCATTGAAGTGACGACGATTAAACAAACCTGTTAACTCGTCCACTAAGGTAAGGCGGCGTAATTCAGTTTCACTGCAATACAAATCATATTCCACCTGAATTTGTTGCTGGTATTCTGTTGCCGCTCTTTTGGCTGCCGCATAAAGATAAACCGAAAAAAGCAGCAGTGTCAGTGCAGTTTGCCAGCCTTGGCTACTGAACCCTGACCACAAAGCCACTGGCGCGAATAACAAAAAAATATTAATTAAATTCAGTTTCAGATCCAGAGCATAAGCCTGCACACTGGCCGAGCCATACGCTATGGTGCAAAGATAAACCACCAGCACTGAAGCTGCGGACACCTGTTGGTTAAAACTCAGTATCACTACGGCAAACAGCCCCCACAACATAGAGCCGGTGCCTATCAATAACCAATGGCTCAAATACCAGGCCTTGAATTGGCCAGCTTTAGGCGCAGCCGGAGCTTTGTTGGCTTTACGTAACCACATCATCACGACAAAAACCGCGATCACAGGCAAATAAATATCATAACGTTGCTGTAGCAACGCATCAGGAACACAAATTAAAGCCACGCCAAGAATATAAAACAGTGGCCCGATCTGGGAGCGTTGATACAAATCGGCTGCCAGCCGTCGCAAACGATAAGCTTTATGTCTTTCAGGTAAAAACCATTCCAGATGCTGATTCATAGCCAACCACTTAACAAAAACCTTAGCGATCTCAGATGCTGCCAGCCGGAAACCTTGCTGACAAGTGAACTTTTATGACTTAGGGGCATCGGCCACCGAATCCCGCTCAACAAGCGTGGGTATAAATAAATGAGTGCGGTGTTCTGGCTCTGTGCTGGTATCACTAAGCTGAATCGCCAGTTTGGTGGCATAACTGGCCATTTCTTCGACCGGATAATGCATAGTGGTTAAACGTGGACGACAGGCGCGGCTGACAATTAAATCATCAAAACCTATTACTGACACATCTTCAGGCACGCGCAGGCCAGCGGCGAACAAGGCGTGAATAGCACCTATCGCCATTAAGTCGTTGTAAGCCAGCAATGCGGTGAATTGAATGCCTTTATTCAATAAAGCCTGCACAGCCTGCTCGCCCCCCTCCATATTGGCCGTGGACTCTTCAATGGCAGCTTCAGCAAGCTGCAAACCAGCCAGCTTCAGCGATTCGCGAATACCCTGCAAGCGATAACCCGGATCGCCGTTTTGGTAAATACTGGTAATGACCGCAAATTTGCTGTGGCCACGGCTCAATAAATAATCAGTCGCTTGCCGCGCGCCAGCGACGTTATCCAGCCAGACACAGCGGTTGGCAATAGCAGGCATGTAGCGGTTAATCAGCACCAGTCCGGGAATTTCCTTGGCCAGCTTCAATAAGGTTTTTTCATCTGAATATTCGCTGTGCAGAATAATGGCCTGACAATTGTGATCCCTCAGTGAATCTATCGCCTCCTGCTCCGATTTGGTCTCATACAAAGAGTTACTCATCAGCAGCTTATAGTTATTTTCACGAGCACCTTTTTCGACACCACTGGCTAAGCTGCCAAAAAATGGCATCGACAATTTAGGTGTGACAACGCCTAAGGTGTTGGTGGTTTTACTGACCAAAGCACGGGCGTTGCTGTTGGGTCTGTACCCCAACTCAGCAATCACTTTTTTAACCCTGGCTCGGCAAGCTTCGCCCACCTGATGACCATCGTGGATCACCCGGGACACTGTCGCTATCGACACTCCTGCTACTTTTGCAACATCTTTAATTGTGACCATAATTTTTCTTTTTTTATGTTTGCTTGTAAACCGCGAACTAAATGGACTCGGAACCCTGATTTTGTTTTTTACTTGCAGCAAGAGCTGTGCTGATCTGCAGACAGCCCCGTGCATCCAGATGATAACTTCTTAACATCAGCAAAGAGCACATGGCAAATACCATAGTGCCCAGCGCTAAAATAACCCTCATACTGAAAATACTGTCCGGGTGCTGCGCCGCAGCAAGCTCTGCATCAAAACCAATCAAATTCAACGACAAGCCAGCTAACAACAAAGCCAAAGCTGCACTTAAGCTGGTCACCCAACTATGAATGGCGACAAAGATCCCTTCGCGGCGTTGGCCATGTTTTAATTCGTCTTCATCACATAAATCCGCCATCATGGACGGGATTAACATGGTCATAGCAGTCCAGGCCCAGGTGCAGAGCAACGCATCCAGCCAAATCCAGGTATAGCCTTGTGGTGTAAAAATAAACCATTTACAGAGCCCGCCTAACAGAGTCAGGCCATAAATCAGCTGCAGCGCTTTTATTTTGTCGATGCGAGAGGACAGGGCCGCAATAAGAGGCACGGTCAAAAAACCAAAAGCTGCATAAGCCATAGACAACCAGCCTTTAATAATAGAGCCCTGAGCTATATTGCCGTCTGCAATAAAATACACCAGCAAGTAATAGTCCATGCTGGCAGTAAAAGCACCGCCGGCCATCTGGATCACTGTCAGCAGCAGCAAAACCCGTAAGCCTTTATTGGCTTTTAAGGTTTTTAAACTTTGCCTTAAGGTCACAGGCGGGAAAGTCACAGCAGAGCGATGCACCACTTCTTTGCTGTAACAGGCGGCCAGAGTGCCCAATAGACCAAAAATAAACAAAGCCACACCCCAGCCCACATAACGTATGCCAACAAAAACCGAACTAAATAACGCCAGTTGAGCCAGCGGAAACAACCACTGGTAAAGCAAAGAACCCAGCTTCAGAAAATAGGTGGTAAAGCCCATAATCTCTGTGCGCTGATGGTAATCCGGGCTCATTTCGTAAGATAAGCAGGTCATAGGCACAGACATAAAAGTGGCCGCTATATAAAACAGCAAAGAAAAAATCACAAAATACAGCAACTGCGCCAATTCGCCCCAGGCTGCAGGAACCATCCAAATCAAACCAAAAAATAAGCAACAAGCCCAGCTTGCCAGCAGAATAAAAGGTCGTCTGCGACCAAAACGACTTTGGTGATGATCAGATAAATGCCCAACCCAGGGGCCTAATAAAGTCCCAAGCAACAGCGGCAGAGTCAGGGCCAGTCCCAGTAAAAACGGGTCCACCCCTAAAGTCATTTGATAAAAAGGAATAGCCAGCACACTGACGCTTTGCTGAGCAAAAAACATCGCAAAAAAGCCAGCCCCAAGGGCCAGCTTCTGAGTACCGGTTACTATTGGAGGCTGAACAGTTTTTTGAGCTGAATGGTGCAGTGGCTGAGCCATAGCACTCCTGTGCTAAATAGGGAAAATGCGAACCTGATTATATACATGTCAAAGCAGAAGCTGCACCTTCATCTTCTTTGGTTACAGTCAGATTGTTTGACTCCCTCGCTTAATAGCCCTGTTGCAATGCCACAAAGCGGCAATTGCAACCTGGACAAACCAAACTCAAGCCAGAGCATCAAGGCCTCTGGATCAAACTCACTTCTGCCAACTCCACCCCATGCCAACCCAGCTGCTCAGAAGCTGAATAAGCCTCTTGTCTAAACTTCAGCTGCAGGCCCTGGATCAACTCCAGTTTCTGTTCGTCAGACCAGGTTCCGGTTTGCTCAACAGGCACAGCTTGCGGCAGAAACACCGGATAAGCCTGAGTCAGCAAGGTATCGACACGGGACAGTTTTGCCAGAGGCACCAGCAAATACTGCCAGTCAGTGCTTACTGACAAATCCACACCATAGGCCAGACCATGCTGGTCCAGAAGGGCAAACTGCAGCTTCTCCGGCTGTTTCACGGCACGGATTTTAATAGCCAGCGTATCGTACTTCGCCAAATCACGTTGCAGCAGGCTGTTATCAAGCGACAAGGTAGTTTTCAACAAAGCGGCAGATTTCGGCTCTTTCAGCGAATCCACGCCCAACTGCAACACCAAACCCTGGCCCATATCGCCGGTGATATAACGCTGAGTCACAGTCGCATCTTTTGGATACAAGGTATTTTGTCGATCCGCTGTTGCGTCAAACAAAGGCACAGGGCTATTTTTTGGCTGCAACAGCATAGTCCAGTACGGTGCTTTGTTGACAAAATCCCAGTCCTGCGCGGAACCCGCCGCAGCACCAGGGAAAGTCACAGCCTGACCAGAACGCGTAACCGTAAAGCCGTATTCCAGCAAACCAGAACGGGTCCAGTCTTTTGGTAAAGCCAGCTGATAAGCGCCACTTTGGCCCGCAACCTGTTGCATTTCAAAAGCACTGAATTTCTGATCGCCCATATAACGCAGCATCAGCTCTACTTTTTCTGGCTTGCTAAGCGCTGCCAACTGAACCTTGAAGCTGAATTTATCCCCCACCGCTGTCTGACGCTGCGCCTGATGCACCAGTGCCAATTCAGTAGATTGTGGCTTCGGCAGATAAAAATCTGTCTCTACTTTTGAGCTGTATTGCTCTGCTAATGCGGCTTTGGCCGTCAGTAAGTACACACCGGGTTGTACCGTCACTTCGCCGTTGCGCGCCGAAGCCTGCACTGTATTGCCAGTATTAAGACCTTTCAGATTGTAACTCTTGCCAAGGTCAGCAAGGTCAAGCTTCAATTGCTGTGCAGCGGCATACAAACGCCCGGCCTCACGTTTTAAACTGGAATTCTGATAAGGGTCCTGCAGGCTTAACAGATCAGGAAATACTTCCAGACGCCAGACGCCATCCGCGACTTTGTCGAGGAAATACGCACCTGAACCGCTGTACTGCGCCACGTCGGAAGAGCCGACACCGGCAATCTGCCTCAGTTGGTCTTTCGCTACAGGTTCAACACTGGTGCTGTTACTGTAAAACAATTGAGTTTCAGTATTCAGCACTGCCAGGTTCTGCTGATAATCCAGAGTCACACCAGCAAAGCTATTACTGGCTGGATAGTCTGCTACTTTTTCTGCCCGCTTTTGAGTACGGAAGACTTCAGCTGCAATCTTTAAACTAAGAGCTTTTGACGGCGTGTATAACAAATTCAGATGGTGCGTGTTGTATTCAGCATTGGTATGAGCCACAGCAGCAGCGTCATAGGCAAACTGGGTTGCCCACTGAAAACCCGCCTCACGGAAACTGCGCGCCATAGCCGGATACATCACAGAACTGGCCACATCAGCTGCATCAAACTCATACACCATTTTAGCTTTAGTGCCACATTGGCTGATGCTGGCAAAAGGATTGGTGTAATGCGCCACCGCAGGTAGCATATTGGCGTTAATGACACTGCCTTTAACCAAACCTGTTGGATACCACTGGTAGGCCACACCATCTATACTGCTCTTGCACAAGGCTGTGGCAAAAGCCTGGTCATCTCCTTGTTCACTGGTATTGTAAAACAAAGGTTTAGTCACACCAGCTGCACGAATAGTCGCAATCAGCTCTTCAATATAAGCCGCACTTTGTTCTGGTTTGATCTCGTGTTTAGGTTCGTTGAAGATCTCAAAGGCAATAATGTTATCGTCCTGCTGATAACTTTTACCAGTCAGCGGATTGACGTGTTTAAACAGCTGAGTCAGATAGTTTTTCTGCGCGGCAATGGCATCTGGTGACTGGTTCATCTGGCTTTTGCTGTAAAAAGCCGAGAATCCATGCTCTACCGGATCCGGCTCAGGATAACCACTGCCCCACCAGCCTATAGGGGTAATAATCACCTTAATGCCTTTTTCTTTTAAACGCAGCAGCAGGTAATCAAACAGCTGCAGGTGAATATTGTCCTGCAAATTGCCTTCTTTATCGGCCAGCAATCTGTCCCATAAATGCACGCGATAGGCATCTAACCCCAGACGGGCTATGTGGTCCACGTCCATATCTATGGCAGCGCGGTGATCCAGACCTAAACGTTCAATAGAGCGGTAACCAAAAGCAAAAGGCGCGCTGTAGTTGACACCAAACAGCGCGACTTCAGAGCCGTCCTGCCATCGCATCACCCCATCTTTTACAACAACAGGATTGGCTGCCGCAGCACTGGCAGCGGCGCTAAAAAGCGCTGCTGCTAAAGCCTTAGAAAGAGAAGTCCGCAGCATTGTTACCACCAGGTGATGTAAAAGGCAGCGACAATCAGAGTGATCAATACTGCATACAAGTTAAAGCTTGGGCGGGTTGCAAAACTGATATCGCGCAATTCGACAGCTTGCGGATGTTTGCCCTGACGCTGAGCTAAAGTCACCAGCACAGCTAAAACTAAACAGCTTAAGAACACCAAACCTACGCGGTCCATAAATGGCATTTCAGGCAATGTCACTTTGAAAATCCAGCTCAGTACAGCAGAGCTGATAGCTGCAACTAAGGCCGCTGTGGCTGTCGTGCGGGCCCAGAACATACCTAATAAAAACAACACCACTATGCCGGGAGTGAAGAAGCCGGTAAATTCCTGAATATACTGGAAGGCCTGATCAAATTCGCCCAGCAAAGGTTTGGCAGTAAATACAGCAATCACCAGTGCCACTAAGCTGACCACACGGCCCACTTTGACGTAGTGCTGCTGGCTTTGCTCTTTCTTAAATTGTGAATAGATATCCATAGTAAAGATGGTCGCGACACTGTTGGTCATAGAAGCCAGGCTCGACAAGATAGCGGCCACTAAAGCGGCAAAAATTAAACCTTTAATACCTGAAGGCATCATGCTCAGCAGTTGAGGATAAGCCTGATCCGGCTTGCTTAAATCAGGCAATAGCAAGACTGCAGCTATACCTGGCAGCACCACGATCACCGGCATCAACACTTTCAGGAAGGCGGCAAACACAATACCTTTTTGCGCTTCGGCTAAGTCTTTGGCCGCTAAAGTACGCTGAATAATGTATTGGTTAAAACCCCAGTAGCTCAGGTTCATAATCCACATGCCGCCTAACAGCACAGACAAGCCTGGCAGGCTGACATAATGTGGGCTGTCTGGTGTTAAAATCATATCGAACTTTTCCGGCACTTCAGTCAATAAGCGGTCAAAGCCAGCCCATAAACCATTACCTGCACCTAACATATCCAGTGACATAAAGGACAGGAATAAACCGCCACCAACCAGCAACACCACCTGG
Organism: Rheinheimera sp.; assembly: GCF_020217005.1. Lineage (GTDB taxonomy): Bacteria > Pseudomonadota > Gammaproteobacteria > Enterobacterales > Alteromonadaceae > Pararheinheimera. The sequence continues at coordinate 9,427 of NZ_JAIWOI010000081.1, forward strand.
ATAATGTCGGTATAAGCCACAGCCTTTAAGCCACCGTATAAGGAATATGCTACAGATAAAGCCGCTAAAATGAACATGCTGGTGGTCATATCCACACCAGTGACAGTGTTAATCGCCAGAGCACCTAACCAGAGCACAGCGGTTAAGTTGACGAAGACATACACCGCCATCCAGAACAGCGCCATCGTAGTGCGGACTCTGTTGTCAAAACGCTGCTGCAGGAACTGCGGCATGGTATAAATTTTACGTTTGAGGAAAATTGGCAGGAAAAACTTACCAACCAGCAACAGCGTAATAGCAGCCATCCACTCGTAAGCGGCAATCGCCATACCAATGGCATAACCTGAACCCGACATCCCGATAATTTGTTCAGCCGAAATATTGGCTGCAATCAGTGAGGCACCAATGGCCCACCAGGGTAAGGTATTACCGGCCAGAAAGTAGTCGTTGGTGTCTTTATTGTGGCCCTTTTCTTCACGGGAAATGAAATAAGCCAGTCCCACCAGCCCCAGCACGTAAATAGCGAGGATCGCCAAATCTAAATTACTTAAGGTCATTTTTATCCTTACCCTGT
>NZ_JAIWOI010000064.1 GCF_020217005.1 Rheinheimera sp.
TTCCTGCGCATAAGTGCAGGTGCCGGCCGAGCAGTCAGTGCGATTTTCCCGTCCTTCGCCGCTGTAACTTAAAGTGGCGGCATTAATTTCTACCCGCTGGTAATTGGTGTAGGTAAATAAGCTACCCCCCGTGTGGTTGTAATACACCGCAGGGTAAAAAGTACGGCTGGCCGTAGTATTCTGGCAGTTAGTTTTAGAGGTTGCTGTAATAGTACAATAGCGCCAGCCTGCGCTGGACGTCTCGTTCACCGTCAGGTTACGGCTGCCTTTGCTGGTACGAAAAGGGTGATGATAAGCGGCAGCAGGATTCGAGTCAGGGTAGGAGGTGCCGTCGGCTTTGATCCAGGGCTTATAGGTAATAGAGGGGTTATAGTAAGACTTGTTTAAGGCATAAGAGCGCAAAGCTCTGGCAAACAAAGCCTCATTATTATTGGCTGCATTGAGATTGGTTGCATTACTTTCATCCCGGAACGACACCACCTGATGAGTTGCATCAGAATCACCATAAATGCCCGTCACTCTGGGGTAGACATAATGTGGATCGTCAGCATACAAATCTGGTGTCACTTCCCAATGCATTGAGCCTGAGTCATCAATCATAAACATGATATTAGGCTCCACCGAACTACCGGTTTGTAGTGGCGGAGAGGTTAAATCCAAAGCGGCTATGCTGCAAAAGCTGCTCAGAGCAACTGTCAGCAGCATGATTTTTGTGAACGACGCGATTTGTTTCATCAGCTTCGCCTCAGCAATTTAACGCCTGAACAAACTTTGCAGCATCACTGCAGCTCTGCCGTTATCCGACGCCGTCCGCGCCGTAATACGGAATGTTGGGGATAAACACCCTACTGAGATTTTATCTTTGCTGGCCACGTCGGCGCATTCGGGCGGATAAGGCCAGTCGCCCATGTATTCAATCAGATAAACAGCATTGGTGCTGTTTTCGTCATTTAACGCCGTTGCAGATAACCACTGCACACTGTTGTCATTCCAGCGATCCTCTGCACCAGCTACTGGCAAATCATAGACGCCAGCGCCATCAATTAAGGCCACGGGGTCATTCACATTCAGCATAACTTCGGCTTCGAGCAAGGCTGCTTCGACCTGCTGGTAAGACAATTGTCTGTCATACAAATTCGCACTCATGCGCTCCTGCAATAAACTCGACTGCATGCTGCTGACCGCTACTAAGGTAATGGCGAGTAACAGCAGTAAACTGATCACCAGTGCAATACCTTGTTGTGATGATGCCACCGGATCTGACTGCAATGACGCTGTTTTCATACCTAGATCCTGTTCCTAATGCTGACCTGGTAGTTGATCCGGCTCATTTGTTCAGGCAACTGCAGATCCGAAACTGCAGCGCTAATAAACTGCAAGGAAATACGTACTGAAATAATGTCCATCCAATCCAGTACCAGATCTGCATTGCGCCAGCTTCTGGTGCGTTCATCCATAAACTCCAGTTGCAGATCGCCAACTCCATAGAGGATTTCCTCCGCATTGCCATCATTTCTAACCCTAAATAAAGAGGTGCTTTGCTGATCTGTACTGGTCGCTACATACCAACTGACTGAATCAAAATTCATCAGCATAGCATTGACGGTATATTGCTTCACTGTGCCCGCCCCACCGTCACACACCAGTGGAAAACCTAAACCTGAAGTACAATTTCCACCATTGACCTCATGGAACACACTGGTTAGGTCTGTTGCGCTGACCGCAAAAATACTGCTCAAGGCTTCGTCACATAGCATCACTAGCTCACCATTTTGAAGTTGATGTGCAGTGCTGAGTACTAATTGTCTTAGCACTGCATCATGAGATTGCACACTGTAACTGCGGCCGGAACCATACATCAGCCGGATAGCATCAGTACCAGGCAAAGGAGTAACACCGTTGACGGCTGGAGCAGGTTGTTCGAAACCTTCAATACCGCCATTCCAGATCGCCCAGGCAGAAGCTGCCACGTTAGCCGCATTCAGCACATTAACAACCCGGGAGGCGTTGCCACAGCCGATATAACCTGAGCGCCTGATATCGTTGGCCATCAACTCAAAAGTAGTACGGCTGGAGTTCTGTAATTCTCCCAGTACCGTATTCAGCTCTGCTGTTTTACTATTGGACAAGTAAACTCCTATCACTGCTCCGGTCAGCAGCAATCCCAGCAACATGGCAATCATCAGTTCAGACAAAGTAAAGCCGGTTTGTCTTCTCATGGGCGCACCTGAATTGTAAAACTAGTGGATCCGATCACCTTCTCGTCCTGCCAACTGATGTTAATAGTATAAACACCAGCGCCAGCATCCCAATCCACTTCAGGACAAGTGGCCGTAGCTGTTGCAGTTTGTAGCTGCAAAGCCCAATCGGCCAATAACTCAGACTCACAATCACCAGCATAAGCGCCAGAGCGTGCTATATCAGGATTAGAGCGAATAACTTCAGTTAAAGTGCTGGCCATAATCAGAGCTGTGGTGCGTTCCTGCGCACTTTGGCTATAACGCACTGAAGTGCTTTGCAAAGCCGCTATGCCCAATAAACCTATTCCCAGCACCAACACAGCAATCAGTACCTCTATTAATGCAATGCCTTGCTGCGGGCTGAATGTTTGATGGGAGCTGGGGGAACTGACCATATAAACTCCTGCTCAACTGCCACATTGGGACAGCTGTATGCTGCTGCGCCCACCGGACAAGAAACTCAGAATTCTGCCGTTGTCAGTAAATTGACTACCATCAGCACATAATTCAAAGGTGGAATTCAGCGGTTGATTGGCCTGACTGCGGATCAAGCCCTGGCCGCTAAAACGTAGTTCGGTAAAACCTGCACTGACAGTCAACCTGCTGTCAAAACGGCCTGCCCGGATCACTGTAGCCGGAGAGGCTGTATCTACAACTAACCAGCCAGTCCAAGAGCCTGAAGCGGCAGAGCACGTGTCCAGATCGGCGTTAGCTTTACACAAACGTATGGTTTGATTTTGTTTAATGGCCTCAGAGCGAGCCAGTTGGATCACCGAAAGCAATTCATTGGCTTGGCCTGATAACCTGTTTCGCGCCACTAACTCAGTAAAAGAAGGCACAGCGATAGCCATAAGTACTAACAGCACCAGAATGGAAATCATCAGTTCTATCAGGGTAAAGGCTTTTTGCCACTGTAACAAAGGACGAGCATCCATTTGTTTACTACTCCCACAGCCAGCTGCTAATAGCCGAGGGTTTAAGCATAGCAAAGGATCGACAGGATGCTAGGTGGATACAGCAGGCTTCACCTGCAACACTGTGTTGTTGCAGGTGAAGGTTAACAAGGAGAAAACCATTTGAAATTAAAGTGTTAGCGAAGCTCCGCCGGTACAGCGAAAATGACGTTTTCTTCGCGGCCAGGGTGCTCAATCACTTGCTTACCCCCCCATTCGGTTAAACGCTGTACTACTTGCTGCACCAGAACTTCAGGCGCTGAAGCCCCTGCTGTCACACCAACAGATTGCACATCGGCTAACCAATCCTGTTGAATGTCTTCAGCTGTATCAATCAAATAAGATCGGCAGCCCATTTTCTCAGCCAGTTCACGTAAACGATTTGAGTTACTGCTGTTTTTCGCCCCAACTACCAGTAACAGTTCAGCTTTGGCAGACAGCTCACGCACCGCATCCTGACGGTTTTGTGTGGCGTAACAGATATCGTCTTTGCGTGGCCCTTCAATATCAGGGAAACGCTTACGCAGCGCATCTATCACATCAGCCGTGTCATCCACCGATAAAGTGGTCTGGCTACTGAAACACAATGCAGCAGGATTCTTCACCTGCAGTTGCTCCACATCTTCCACCGACTCGACCAGGTATATACCGCCTTCCGGGTTGTCATATTGGCCCATAGTGCCTTCCACCTCAGGGTGTCCGGCATGGCCAATCAGAATACATTCTATGCCTTTGCGACTGGCACGGGTGACTTCCATATGCACTTTAGTCACCAAAGGACAGGTAGCATCAAATACTTTTAAGCCACGCTGTTTGGCATTTTCGCGCACAGCCTGCGACACACCATGGGCACTGAAAATGACGATGGCATCGTCCGGCACTTCGTCCAGCTCGTCGACAAAGACGGCACCGGCACGACGTAAGCCATCCACCACAAATTTGTTATGCACCACTTCATGGCGCACATAAATAGGCGGTTCGTAAATTTCCAGCGCACGGGAGACTATGCTGATAGCACGGTCGACACCGGCACAAAAACCCCGTGGATTGGCGAGTAAGATATCCATAATTAATTGATAACCTGTACGATTTCAACATTAAAGGTCAGAGTCTGACCAGCCAGCGGATGGTTAAAATCTACTGTAACAGACTCGCCCACCACGTCACGAATAAGACCCGGCAATTCAGAACCGTCTGGCATTGCAAAACCTACGATCATGCCAACTTTGGCCGGAGCGTCGCTCGAGAATTTACTGCGGTCTACATAATAAATATTGTCCGGATTAGGCATACCGTAGGCATCTTCAGGCGCCAGCGTAAAGGTGCGTTTATCGCCAGCCGCCATACCGCCTAACTGAGCTTCAAAAGCGGGAGATAAGCTACCATCGCCCATTTGCAGTTTGGCTGGCTTGTTATGCACGCGGGTGCTTTCAGCAGCGCTGCCATCGGATAACTTAATATCAAAGTGAAATATCACAGTACTACCAGGACCTATGATCACTGCTTGTCTCCTGAAGTGGCTTTCTGGGTTTCGCTCTCATTACTAAAGCTATCCCAAATCAGTAAAACGGCGCCAATACTGATAGCGCAATCGGCGATATTAAAAATAGGGTAATGCCAGTTCTGATAAAACACATGCAGAAAATCCACCACATAGCCATACAAGCTGCGGTCAATTAAATTACCAATAGCACCGCTGATGATCAGGCTCAGTGCTAAAGATAATTTCAGCTGAGTTTTGGTCAAACGGCTTAACCAGACAGCTAATACGACACTGACCACTACAGCGATCAATGTGAAAAACCAGCGCTGCCATCCACTTGCGTCACCTAAGAACGAAAATGCTGCACCATAGTTACGAGCGTACGTAAAATTAAACACCGGCAACAAAGACACAGATTCGCCTAAGCTGAAGTTCTGAATCACCCAGATTTTGCTGAGCTGATCAACCACCAATACCAGCGCAATCAGCCACCACCAGCGCCAGCCGGTTTCTCTGAATAACTGCATCAGGCAAACTTCCTTACTTCACCAGCGCCTTCGACGTTATCCACACAGCGGATACAAATCAGCGGATGTGCTGGATTCAGACCCACATCGTGTCTGTGGTGCCAACAACGGTCACACTTAGGCGCTGTGGAAGCGTTCAACACCACAAACAGGTTGTCCATTTCAGTGGCTACTGCATCAGCAGGAGCAGCTTCGGCTGATACCACTGCAGTGGAGGTTAACAAGGCAAAACGTAACTCATCGCCAATAGACATCAGGTCTGTCGCAAGCGTTCCTTTAGCGTATAAAGTCACTTCAGCTTGTAATGAAGCACCAATTTTGCCATCACGGCGGCCTACTTCAAGCACCTTGTTGACTGCATCACGCACTTCCAGCAGTTGTTGCCAGAAGGCATCATCAAACTGACCGGCAGGAACAGTATCTAAACCCTGATACCAGACTTCAGTAAAGACAAACTCACTATGCTGTCCTGGCATCACTTCCCAGATTTCCTGTGCTGTGAAGCTCATGATAGGCGCCATCCAGCGCACCATGGCCTGTACCACATGGAATAAAGCCGTCTGGCAGGAGCGACGGGCTAAGCCATCGGTTTTTGCGGTGTACTGACGGTCTTTAATCACGTCTAAGTAGAAACTACCCAACTCCACAGTACAGAAATTCATCAGCTTCTGGCTGACCTGATGGAACTGATAGTTTTCATAGGCATCGACAATTTCCTGCTGCAATTTGGCCGCACGTTGCACCAGCCATAAATCCAGCTGCACCATCTCTTCAAATGGCACCAGTTGCGTCTCTGGCTCAAAACCTTTTAAGTTCGCCAGAAGGAAACGGGCTGTATTACGGATACGACGGTATTTGTCGGCAGCACGGTTTAAGATTTCATCAGAGACTGTCATCTCTGAGGTGTAATCCGTGGTCGCTACCCATAAGCGCAGTATATCTGCGCCTAACTTGTTCATCACGTCCTGCGGCGACACCACATTGCCCAACGACTTGGACATTTTGCGGCCTTCACCATCCACGGTAAAACCATGGGTCAGCACTTGTTTGTATGGCGCATGGTGTTTAATAGCCACACCCGTCATCAGAGACGACATAAACCAGCCACGGTGCTGATCCGAACCTTCTAAATACAGGTCGGCCTGAGTAGCACCATGGAATTCAGCACGAGGTTCAATCACACAAGCATGAGTCACACCTGAGTCAAACCAGACGTCCAGCGTGTCTGTCACTTTGACATACTGCGCCGCATCAGCGCCCAACAAAGTCTCAGCTTCTAAGTCAAACCAGGCCTGAATACCAGACTGTTCAACTAACTTAGCCACTTGCTCCATCAAAGCCGGAGTATTCGGATGCAGCGCACTGGTGTCTTTATCAACAAACAGAGCAATAGGCACACCCCAGGTACGCTGACGGGAAATACACCAGTCCGGACGACCTGCCACCATGTTTTCAATACGCTGCTGACCCCAGTCCGGGATCCAGCGGGTTTTACCAATTTCTTCTAATGACGTACCGCGCAGGCCTTTCTGTTCCATGCTGATAAACCACTGAGGCGTCGCACGGAAAATAATAGGGGTTTTATGGCGCCAGCAGTGCGGATAGCTATGCGTTAAGGCTTTATGCACCAATAGCTTGCCCGCCTCTTTTAAAGCTTCAACCACAGAGTCGTTGGCTTTAAATACGTGCTGACCAGCAAAAAGTGGTGTATCCGGCAGATAGACACCGTTCGCGCCTACAGGGTTAGCCACTTCTAAGTTGTATAACTTACCGACGGTAAAATCTTCCGGGCCATGACCTGGCGCCGTATGTACAGCACCAGTACCAGAATCGGTCGTGACGTGATCACCTAAAATCACCGGCACTTCAAAGTCATACAACGGGTGTTTTAATTTCACTAGCTCCAGTGCCTGACCTTTGCAGAAACCTAAATTATGGTAATGCTCCACGCCAGCACGGGCCATCACAGCAGTGACTAAATCTGTCGCTAAAATTAAACGCTCAGGGCCATTTGGACCTTGTTCGACTTGCACCAGGCTGTAATCAATTTTTGCATTCAGCGCCACAGCGCGGTTAGCAGGGATAGTCCAGGGCGTGGTCGTCCAGATCACCACAGACACAGGGCCAGAACCGGTGTGACCTTCAGGGTGATCGAATTTACTGACATCAGCTTCGTTCACCAGGCTGAAACGCACATCAATGGCGGGTGATACTTTATCCTGGTATTCCACTTCAGCTTCAGCCAAAGCAGAACCACAGTCGGTACACCAGTGCACTGGCTTAAAGCCTTGCTGCAAATGACCATTGTCGATGATACGACCTAAAGAGCGGATGATATTGGCTTCGGTATTGAAATCCATAGTGCGGTACGGATTGTCCCAGTCGCCTAACACACCTAAACGGATAAAGTCGACTTTCTGTGCTTCGATTTGCGTTAACGCATAATCACGGCATTTTTGACGGAATTCAGCGGCGCTCAGCTTCACGCCAGGCTTACCGTATTTCTTCTCAACGACCAACTCTATCGGTAGACCATGACAGTCCCAACCCGGTACATAAGGGGCATCGAAGTCAGACAAGGTCTTGGCTTTAACAATCATATCCTTGAGGATTTTATTGACCGCGTGACCAATGTGAATGTTACCGTTGGCGTATGGAGGGCCATCGTGCAGGATAAAGGTTTTTTTACCTTGTTTGGCCTGACGAATTTTCTGGTACAGATTTTTTTCTGTCCAGTTGGCTAACATCTGTGGCTCACGCTGCGCAAGGTTGGCGCGCATGGCAAAAGCCGTGTCCGGTAAATTCAAAGTCTGCTTGTAGTCAGTCATCCGTTGTTGTTCCGTCTTCTTTAAGTTTAAATTCGTGTTGCTTTGCCCGTCGCTTAAGCGGGTGGCAAAGCAAAATAATCGCGCGCCTGCTGCGCATCTAATGCAATTTGTTGCTGCAACTGAGCAAGTCCTTCAAAACGTCGCTCTGGCCTGATTTTCTTCTTTAAAATCACTTCAATTTGCTGGCCGTATAAGTCGCCGTTAAAATCAAAAAAGTGAGCCTCCAGCTGCTCTTTTTTACCCTGCAAAGTGGGTCTGGAGCCAATATTGGCCACGCCATGGTAACGACCCATTTGGGTTACAGCCTCAACAGCATACACACCATGTACAGGTAAATTTTTACGGTAAAGCCATACATTAGCGGTTGGAAAGCCCAACTGACGCCCTACTTTCTGACCATGCCGTACCCGCCCCATTAACGAAAATGGCCGGCCTAACATTTGTGCCGCCAGATCTAACTGATCGTGCTCCAGGGCTTGGCGAATCAAGGTACTGCTGACCCGCTGATCATTTTGTTTCAGGCTGGCAGTATTGCTCAGACCAAAACCATGCTGGGCAGCAGCATGCTGTAACAAGGCGTAGTTACCGGCCCGATTTTTACCAAAACAAAAATCATCACCTACAATCAGATGCTTCACACCCAGTTTATTCAGTAATAAATCCTGAATAAACTGCTCTGGCTCCTGGCTGGCAAAATCTTTAGTGAAAGGCACACAAAGCATGCGTTCCACGCCTTGCTGCGCCAACCAGTGGTATTTCTCCCGAAAACGGCATAACCGGGCTGGTGCACCTTCTGGATTAAACAACTCCAGTGGCTGAGGTTCAAACACCATCACCACTGCAGGTAAATTTAACTGGCGGGCAATAGCTTTTAATTGCGTCAGTACCGCCTGATGCCCCAGATGCACGCCATCAAAATTGCCAATAGTTAAGACGCAGCCCTGATGTCTGGGTTGAATTGTATGTAAGCCGCGAATTAACTCCATTCGGTATTCTTACTCTGCTGCTGCAAAAAGAGGCTGATTATACCCATATAATCATTTGCTTTCAGCATTTGTCTGGCGTTTAAAATCGTTCAAACGAACACCAAACACAAAAAGTAAAACAAAATAAGCCACAATAGCAAAAGCAAAATAGGCCAATAAATGCAGCACCTGACCTGATAAACCTAAGGCTATCCAGCCAGTCAGATCCGGCATCACATAAAATAAGCAGCCCGCCATCGTAATTGCAGCGATAAAAGCCTTAGCGATAAACCAGCAGGTTTTGCTGCTGAAACTATAAATCCCACGCTGCTTTAGGCCACGATAGAGCAAATAGGCATTGAGAGTGCCCGACAAGGCTGTGGCTAACGCCAGGCCGACATAACTTAAAAAAGGTGCCAGCATCAGGTTAAAGCCCATATTGGCCACCATAGCAATAATGGCGATACGCACCGGAGTTTTAATGTCCTGTCGTGCATAAAAGGCCGGTGCCAGCACTTTAATCAGCATCAGTGCCACCAGGCCTGTGTTGTAGGCGATTAAGCTATATGAGGTCTTCACCACATCATCAGCGCTGAATTCACCACGCATAAAAACAGAGGCAATAATAGGTTCTGCCAACACTATTAACCCCATCATGGATGGAATACCAAACAAACAAATAAAACGCACGGCCCAATCGAGCGTGTATTTAAAAGCTTCTTCGCTGGCAGACGCATAATGACGTGACAAGCCAGGCAAAATCACTGTGGCAATGGCAATCCCAAATAAACCTAAAGGAAATTCCAGTAGACGGTCAGAGTAATACAACCAACTGACAGCGCCTGTGACCAAAAAGGACGCGATAATGGCATCCAGTAATAAGTTAATCTGGCTGACGGAGACACCAAATAAAGCTGGGATCATTAAAGTGCGGATTTTTGTTACATTTGGATCTTTCCAGCCCCAACGTGGCATGACCAATAATCCGGCTTTGGCTAAAAACG
>NZ_JAIWOI010000082.1 GCF_020217005.1 Rheinheimera sp.
TTTACCCTTAGTTTGACGCTGTAGCTTTGTTGATCGCACTGCAACACCAATCAGTTCGGGATTGTTTTGTTGTTATAGTTACCGGTTTTAGTTAACTGAATTTATACACTATTTGTTGCTGATACAACTCACCTGCTTTGAGCAGAGTGCAGGGAAAGCCAAGTTGATTAATTGCATCAGGCCAGCCCTGAGCCTCCAGACAAATCCCCTGCCTGGGCGCAAAAGGCGCAGCCAGAAAGTTGCCTGTGTAAAGCTGCAAGCCGGGCTGAGTGCTAAAGACTTCCAGCTGGCGACCACTTTGCTCAGAACTTAACTTAGCCATCAGTTTTAACTCTGACGCCTGTGCACCTTGCCAGATAAAACAGTGATCAAAACCATTGGCTAATGCCAGCTGAGGGTCCTGCTGCATTAGTGCAGGTCCGACTAATTTCGCTTGCGTAAAGTCAAAGGCGGTGCCAGCCACAGCACGGCGCTCTCCGGTTGGAATAGCGCTGTCGTCTGTCGGTAAATAATGGCTCGCTGTCAGCTGCAATTGATGGTTTTCGATCGAAGTACCGTCGTTATTCAGGTTGAAATAACAATGGTTGGTTAAATTCAGCACAGTGTCTTTGTTAGACAAAGCTAAAAAAGACAACTCTAACTGCTGATCGACAATACGGAACTGCTGCCAGACCTGCACAGCGCCAGGATAGCCCTGATCGCCGTCTGCTGAGTGCAAATACAATTGCACCGAATCTGACTGCTGTTTCAGCACTTGCCAGTGCTGGCGATTAAAACCAGTGATGCCCCCATGCAGGTGATTGGGACCATTATTGCAATCAAGCTGAAAGCTCTGGCCATTGAGTTTAAAACGGCCATTGGCAATACGATTGGCAACACGACCCGCTGTAGCGCCCAGATAAAACTCATCGGTTTGATAATCAGCCACTTGCGGATAATTCAGCGTCATTTCCTGGCCATACAAACGGATAGAGCGGATTGTTGCCCCAAAAGGCAACAACTCCACATCCAGACCAGTGCCTTTTGTTAAGGCTATTGGGGTCTGGTTCATGCCAAAATCTGCTCTGCGCCCTGACTGGCTGTACAAACAAAAATACCTGCGGTTAAGCCGGTTTGAGCCGGATAGTCACGTTCAACTAAAGCCCGGATCTCATCCACTCTGCCCTGTGGCACTAAAGCGACCACACAACCACCAAAACCACCGCCTGTCATCCGCACACCACCAGTCTCACCCAAAACCTTGCCAATCATTTCCACCAGCGCATCAATGGCAGGTACAGTGATTTCAAAGTCGTTTTTCATCGACAAATGCGACTCAGCCATTAAGCGGCTTAACAGTTTAATGTCGTGCTCAGCTAAAGCTTTAGCGGCCAGCTCAGTACGGTCGTTTTCAGTGATCACATGACGGGCACGTTTGGCTACTAATGGATCCAATTCGCTCTGCTTAGCCGCAAAAGTATCCCAGCTGACATCGCGTAAGGCTTTGACGCCAAAAATAGCGGCCGCTTCTTCACACTGACGACGACGGGTGTTGTATTCGCTATCGACCAGGCCACGTTTTACATTGGAGTTGATAATCATCACCGCCATGTCAGTGGGCACTGATACAGGGGTGCTGTCGAGGCTACGGCAGTCGATCAATAAGGCATGATCCACTTTACCTTGTGCAGAAATCAGTTGATCCATAATGCCGCAGTTGCAACCGACAAAGTGGTTTTCTGCGTGTTGACCATTGAGTGCATTGTCGCGGCTGGACAGTTCAATACCTGCCAAAGTGCTGTAGGTCAGACCCAATGCAACTTCCAAAGAAGCTGAAGAGCTTAAACCTACACCTTGTGGCACATTGCCGCTGATGGCTAAGTCACAACCGACCAGGTTAAAACCTTTTTGCATCAGGCTGTTGGCCACACCACGCACATAGTTGGCCCACTGGTACTCTGGATGTTTAGCCAGCGGAAAGGTCAGTTCAAACTCATCCACTTGCTGCTGATAATCCAGCGCCAGCACCCGCACCTTCTTGTCGTTGCGTGGTGTTGCCACAACCACAGTGTCGTAGTTAATAGCACAAGGCAATACAAAACCGTCGTTGTAGTCTGTGTGTTCGCCAATCAGATTCACCCGGCCAGGCGCTCTGAACACAAATTCACCCTGCTGTTGATAATGTTTGGCAAATGCCTGCTGTACTTGTTGCACTAATTCCATCTGTATTAAACCTTGCTCTGCTGTTTGTAATGCACAGGACTTTGCTGTTTTAAGCGTTCAGCGGCCTGTTCAGGAGTCATATCACGTTGGGTTTCGGCCAGCATTTCGTAGCCCACCATAAATTTTTTGATGGTGGCAGAACGTAATAAAGGCGGGTAAAAATGGCCATGCAGCTGCCAGTGGTCGATGCTTTGTGCACTATCAACACCTTCAGCAGCGTCGTTGTGGTACGGTGCGCTGTGCCAGCCCATTGAATAAGGGAAAGAACACTGGAACAGATTGTCGTAGCGAATGGTAATTTGCTTAAGAATATCAGCCAGCGCTGCCTGCTGCTCTGTCGTTAACTCTTCCATCCGGCGAACATGAGCTTTTGGCAACACTAGTGTTTCAAATGGCCAGCTGGCCCAGAATGGCACGACCACTATCCAGTGCTGGTTTTCAACCACAGTGCGCTCGCCACTTTGTTGCTCCAGAGCGGCATAATTCAATAACAGGTTTTTGCCGTGCTTCGCTAAATACTCACGCTGCGCTTGATCGGCTTTGGCTGGTAAAGTCGGCACAGTGCTGTTGGCCCAAATCTGACCATGGGGATGTGGATTGGAGCAGCCGTTAATAGCGCCTTTGTTTTCAAATACCTGCACCCAGTTGTAGGTTTTGGATAAGTCCTGATACTGACGGATCCACTCCTCTACTATGTTTTGAATATCAGCTACACACAACTCTGGCATAGTCAGGCTGTGATCCGGAGAATAACAAATTACTCTGCTGGTACCACGTTCCGCTTTTAATACAAACAAATCATCGTCTGAGCGCTGATAAAAAGGCGTATCCGCTGTTAAAGCGGCAAAGTCATTGGTAAAGACATAAGGCTTTTTATAGTCAGGATTCAGATCCCCTGAAATACGGCTGTTGGTTGGGCATAAAAAACAGCTGTGGTCGTATGATGGATTCTGCTCTGTGGCTGCAGCTTCAATCTGACCTTGCCATGGTCTTTTTGCTCTGTGTGGCGACACCAGCACCCAATCCCCAGTCAGCGGGTTGTATCTGCGATGTGGATGATCTTTTGCATTAAATTCAGACATCTATAACTCCAACCTTTCACTCAATCTTGTTCACAAACCCCGTAGGGGCTGGGTTTATCCCTGCACGCACTGTCATTCACGCAAGCTCTTTAGCTGCAGCGAGGCGACAAGTGTTCAAGACCCCAGGAGCATAGTCACCTATGAGACTGGGGCGCGAACACGCAGTCAACAAAGCTGCAGCGTCAAGAACGACGGTTATCTATAGCCAAAGTAATTGGCGTTGCAGCGAGGCAACAAGTGTTCAAGACCCCAGGAGCATAGTCACCTATGCGACTGGGGCGCGAACACGCAGTCAACAAAGCTGCAGCGTCAAGAACGACGGCTATAACCATTGGGGTTTAATTTCTGCCAATTCCAGCTATCCGCTACCATCTGATCCAAACCCCGTTCCGCTTTCCAATTCAGCTGCTGTTCTGCTCGGCTTGAATCGGCGTAGCAGCAGGCAATATCACCAGGGCGACGTGGCGCTACCTGATAAGCAATCAACTGGCCCGAAATACGACGGTAAGCCTCCACCATTTGCAGCACAGACACTCCCTGCCCAGTGCCTAAATTAAACACATGGAAACCCGGGTTCTGATGCAAAGTTTCTAAAGCTTTGACATGACCTGAGGCTAAATCACAGACATGGATATAATCCCGCACACCGGTACCGTCTGGCGTATCGTAATCATCACCAAACACAGCTAAATGTGGTCTGCGACCTATGGCCACCTGATTGATAAAAGGCATCAGATTATTTGGAATGCCGTTAGGATCTTCACCTATCAAGCCAGATTCATGCGCACCTACAGGGTTAAAATAACGCAGTACTATGGCACTGAAGTCAGGTTGCGCCAGGACTAAATCGGACATCACCTGTTCGACCATCAGCTTAGAACGGCCATAAGGATTGGTAGGCTGCACCGCAAAATCTTCCCGTATCGGTGAAGATACGGGTTCGCCATACACTGTGGCAGAAGAGCTGAACACCAGAGTTTTCACCTGATGTTCCAGCATGACCCGCATCAATAAGCCTGAAGCACTGACATTATTTTCATAATAAAACAATGGCTTAGCTACTGATTCGCCGACAGCTTTGGAACCGGCAAAGTGGATCACTGCGTCGACTTTTTCGGCGGCAAAAATAGCACAAAGCGCTTTTTCATCACGGATATCGGCCTGATAAAACTGAATGCTTTGGCCTGTCAGTTGCTCGACGCGCTGCAAAGCCTCCACACTGCTGTTACTCAGGTTGTCGACCACCACCACCTGATGACCAGAATTCAATAACTCCAGACAAGTATGAGAGCCAATATAACCAGCGCCACCCGTGACTAAAATACGCATGCTGTTATTCCTTCAGATTAAACACTAAAGCATCGCTTTGAATAGCCAGAACTTTTGAACTGGCTTCAAGCTTAGCCTGACTAAATTCAGGCCCTAATTTAACTAAAACCGCGGCTTTGCCTTGTTCAGTAAAAGCAGCTTCAGGGTTGATAATTTCAATGTCACCACTGGCTTTAAACTCAATAATTTGATTGTTTAATGGCACTGGCTGGCCGTTTTTATCCAGCACCTCTGCATAAACAAAAACTAAATCACCAGCCACAGGCGCTACACCGCTGGTATCGAGCCTCAGCTTTAAACTGGCCGCACGATCGGGCGTTGTCACCTGATGGCTCGCCACTTCTTTGCCTGCGATATAAGCTTTGGCCAGCAGCTGACCTGCTTTGAACTCTTTTAAATCAAATTCAAAAGGTGGATGGGCTAAATGAGTTGAAAACTTATCTGTTGATGGCTTATTACGGCTGACTAAAACACCGTTTAAATACAGCTCCACTTCTTCAGCATTACTAAATACCCGCACTTTAGCGCTGGAACCTGGTTGCCACTCGCTGGCGATAAATACCATAGGACCAGATTGATACTTGTCGGATTGTTCCGACGCCGGACGCTGGCTTTGGTAAAAGTAGTAACTGTATTTAGGTAAACGGTAAATGCTCATAATGCCGGATGCTTCCAGATCATTGGCATAACCTCTGTTGTAATCAAACATCACCCAATAACCATCTGCATAGGCAGGCGTGGTCAGGTTGTCATTATGCGCTTCCTGTAAGTTACGGGCTTGCTGCAATAAACGCGCTTCGCCATGACTTAATAACTGACGACTGGTACGGGCCTCTTCTTTTAAGTCACCCCAGCTGTCCTGATTAAAACCGGCATTTTGCGCATAGTATTCCCAATCGCCGTATTCAGACACATTGTAAGGCACTGTTGGTGTTTCGTAGTGCATCTGGCGGTGCTGACGTGCCTGCAGGTACATGTCGTAGCCATGTTGCCAGCCCGCGGAATAAGCGCCCGGAAACTCTTGTTTCACTGTGTTGTGTAAGGTTGCGACAAACTCATCCGGCATAGCGGATTCATTCAGAGAACATTCCCAGGCTAAAACGCTGGCATGGTTGCGGTCACGGCGGATTAAATCACGGCAACTCTGAATAGTCTGAGCTCGGAAGGCTTCTGTAGGCTGATAATACTGCCAGCCCAAAATAGCGTTCATCAGCACTAACCCCAGTTCATCCGCGGCCTGCATAAAAGCTTTGGAATGTGGGTAATGCGATAAACGCACGTAGTCAAAACCAGCAGATTTAATTTTCACCGCATCACGGTAATCGGCCTGAGGCGATGTCGCATAGCCGACATGAGGGTATTCCTGATGACGGTTGACGCCGCGTAAAAAGGTCAGCTCCCCGTTAATTAGTAACTGGTGTTTGTCGTTAAAGGCAAAACTGCGGATACCAATCTGTTGCTGCTGACGCTCAATCACTTCGCCATTTTGTTTCAGCACAGTGTTCAGGTTGTATAAAAATGGACTGGCCGGGCTCCATAAGCTTGGTGTGGTCACAGTCAGCTGTTGCTGTTGATCCAGCGTTGCACCAGCGGCCAGTTGAATGGGGCCTGAGCTGACTTCAGTGACTAATTGCTTACCAGCAAATAACTGCTGCACCAGTTCCAGCTCGGCATCTGTCGCAGATGTATTGGCCAGCTGAGTTTTTACCGCAACCACAGACTCTGCTTTGTCCACTTTTGGATAAGTGACAAAAATGCCACCACCAGCTACTTCATTCGCCAGCATTTCATCTGTGATATGAACAGGGTTTTTAATCAGTAAACGCACGTCACGGTATAAACCGCCGTAGGTATTAAAGTCCAGCTGTGCCAAAGGTTTAGGCCCTGTCACTTCATTGTCTCTGTTATCCAGTTTGACGGTCAGCTGATAAGTCTGACCGGCAGCGACATAAGGCGTTAAATCAATAGTAAAAGGCAAATAACCGCCCAGATGCTCGCCAATCTGTTGATCGCCTAACCAGACCTGAGCATGGTTCATTGCGGCTTCAAAACGGATCAATAGCTGTTTGCCCTGCCACTCTGGCGCTATGCTCAGAGACTTTTGATACCAGGCAAAACCCTGCCATTGGTTATTCACCAGCAAAGGCTCAATCTGAGGTGTATGAGGTAAATTGACCTGTTGCCAGTCTTCGGGTTTTGCCGTTAAGTCAGCGGACTGGCTTTTGTAAAACAACCAATCCGCATTTAAGTTTTGCTCTGTGGCTACTGTAACTTTCGCTGACTGTCCGTCCTTCACTGATTCGGCCACAGGGCTGCAGGCACACTGCAGCAACAAAGCCAGCACCAGCAGAGATTGGGAAAAACACTTCAACACTGGAGAATTCCTTTTAATAGGCCCGCAGCAGCAGGACTTAGCAAAAATTTGTTTCAACGGCTGGCCTGATCACCAACTCATGAATATGGGCTTTAGCTGAAGCAGCGAGCATCAGCACTATGGCGTCAGCCACTTCTTCGGCCGATAAATAATCGGGCCTGCTGGCCGCACGAAATTCGGTATCGACCCCACCCGGATACACAGAAAGTACCTTTACCCCTGTGCCATGGAGTTCTTTACGCAGCACTTTGCTGTAGCTATCCAAAGCGGCTTTGCTGGCGCTGTAGGCAGAGATACCAGGGTTAGAAAATAAACAGACGGTCGAGAGTAGATTCAGCACTACACCTTTACCCTGCTCTTTCATCGCTGGCACTAACTGCTGGATAAAATGCAGCGGCGCATAAAAATTCAGTTGCATCATCTGCTCAAGGGCGGACCAATCCGGTTGTGTGGCTGCATTTCTGCTGCTGTTGGCACCAGCGCAGTTAATCAGCACCTCCACCTGACCAAACTGTCTGGTTGCCTGCTGGCAAAACTGGCGAATGGCAGCAGCGTCTGTCACTGAAAAGGACTGGCTGAATACACTGCAGCCTGCTGGCAGTAACGCCAGGGTCTGCGCCAACTTTGCAGGATCACGACCACATAAGCTCAGTCTGTGACCTTGCTGAGCTAAGGCAACAGCCAAAGCCCGGCCTATGCCCGATGAAGCGCCGGTCAGCAGAATATGAGAGGGAGTTAAGGACATCAGACTGGCTTCCCTGAGGATGATTCTCTTTAAAAAAGCCCGGCCCAAAGGCCGGGTTTATCTACGGAATAACAAGCGTCTTACATGGAGTAAGAGAAACCTAACAGGAAACGACGACCCCATTCCTGATAACTGGCCGGACGGCTTGGATCGTTATCAAAATAAGTCACTGCTTCTTCATTGGTCAGGTTTTGCGCCTGCAACATCACCTTAAAGGCTTCTGTCACTTCGTATGACAAGCTGGCATCTACAGTACGTTCAGCTTTGGCTCTGGTGATTTCCGTTGGAGTCCAGCTACCAACACGGGTGTTTGCGCTGCGGTAGTTGTAAGACACCTTGGCGTCAAAACCAGCTTTGTAGTACCACAAGGTCAGGTTGCCAACGTGACGGGACAAACCGCCTAATGGCAATGGATTATCTTCCGGCACAAACTCATGCACATTGCTGTCTGTTAATGAATAGTTGGCATAGAAACCCAAACCATCAAAAGGCGCAGGTAACATAGTCAGAGCCTGTTGATACATCAGCTCTAAACCTTTGATCTGACCACCGTCACCATTAATAGGACCAGTGAAGTTGTAGGCTATACCATCCACTATCATCACGTCGGTTGAACTACCAACATGAGTTTTTAAGTCTTTAAAGAAAGTAGAGACTGTCATAGCTCGGTCACTGGACCAGTAGTATTCGTAGCCCAAATCAATTTGATCAGCCACAAATGGGTCCAATGTTGGATTACCACCTGAGCCTGTTTTCACCGGGCTTTGTGAATCCAGTTGGAAACCGGTACGCATTTCAACCAGTGGCGGCCGTGAAATAGCGCGGGATAAACCAAAACGCACCTGAGCTTCTTCGCTGACAGTAAAGATCATATTCAGGGCAGGTAAAATTTCGTCGTACTCATGGTCTACCGAAATAGGCGAATACAGGCTGTCTTTGAACTGATAACCAGAAGAAGTAGATTCTGTTCTGACATAACGCACACCAAAGTTACCAGTGTAGGGTAAGTCGCCCAGCTCACCGGACATTTTCAGCATAAAATATGCCGCGGTATTGGTTTCACCCACATACCAGCTGTTGACTCTGTCCTGATCGGTTTTGGCGTGCTGACTGCGATCATCAATGCCACCGAAGGCCTGAGTCATAGTTGCATTCCAGTCTTTAAAGCCATACAGATTTGGAGAAACAAAATCTCCACCCAGTTGATAGCTGTAACCGTAATCGGTCAGGCCAGTATTAACAGGAGCCTGCCACCAGCTTTGCACGTCGTTGTCTTTATCGCGGTCGCTGTAACGACCACCGATCACCAGCGTTTCGAATACACCCCAGTCCACATTGCGTTCAAAATCAGCTCGCAGACTAACCATTTCGTCGGTCAGGTCGCGGTCAGTATCGACGTTCATACCAGTGATGCTGTAGTAATCAGGGTTGCCAATATCTTCATTGGTTTGAATAGCCAAGCGACCACCGGCATTGCTCCAACTGATATCCAACGGAGTTGGACCACCATAAGCCGAAGTAATATTGACCCAACGCGATTCGATACCAGCTTCTGAATAACCGACATCATAAGTTGAAGTCCATACATCACCAGTCACTGTAGTTTTTAAGCCTGTGCTTAACAGATGGTTTTGCTGAAACCAGGTGGCATTATTGGCAGAATGTGCGCCCCACAAAATTCCGCCGCCTACTATTTGCTGTGAGCCATCAGGACGGGTCACTATCTGAGGCGCAGTAGCGGAGTTGTTGTAGCCCCAGTTATTGCTGTCCTGCCAGTTACCCCAGCCATCAAACCAGAACTGGTCTTCACGTTCTTCAATATCAAATTTGGAATAAAACAGATCGTACTTCAGGTTCACTGTGTCAACAGGTTCCCATTCCAGAATCATCAGGCTGCCTACACGCTCAGTGTTCCCCACTTTAGTGCCGGCTTTACCGCCCCATGGCGCTGCTTCTTTAATACCGTCGCCATTGACATCACCTTGATCGGCTTCAGCTTTGTTGTACGAATAGGAGGCAGTTTCACGCTGCACTGACGGTTGGTCCTGGTAGGTTAAGCCAAAAACCACACCAAAGTTATCAGCCCACTGATCGACATAAGAGAAACTGGCTTTTTCACCTGAACTGTCAGCACCAGCTAAATCATTACCCAGTTGATAGTCCATCAAATGGCCACTGATATTTATCATGCGCTTGTCTTTTGCCAGCGGGCTGACGAAGTTCATATTCACCAGACCGGCAATACCACCTTCGAGGTTGTTCGCCATA
>NZ_JAIWOI010000083.1 GCF_020217005.1 Rheinheimera sp.
GGGCTTTTATACACTTCCACTGAGTTGATCAGTTCAGCTGGGAATTGCTCGTAACGCACGTCACGGCTAGGTTCAGCACTGACAATTTCACGACCATTCATAGTGGCAGCGTTTAAACGAGCGCCTAAACCACGGATAGAAATACTGCTGGCGTTACCTCTGTCACGTTCTGCCGCTACACCTGGCAAACGGCCTAAGGAGTCAGCGATAGTCACGTCCGGTAACTGACCTAAATCATCGGTAGAGATAATTTCTACCGTTGATTCTGAAAACTTTTTCTGCATTAACGACTTGCTTAGCGTGGCACCAAAACCTCTGACTTCAATGGTTTCGATTTGCTGTTCAGCGGCTTTAGCTTTTTGCTCTGTGGTATTTTCTTCGCTTTGCGCTTGTGCATGCTGCATAGCAAAAATTTGCGTCATAGCTAAAGCTACAACGGTCAATTTGAATTTGCCTGTCATTTCCTACCCCTGTCGGTATCAATCATTATTTTTTTATGCGCTAAGCTGATTTTTTGCTGTCGGATCAGCGGTGCACCCTACCTTTATATCACTCAAGGTAAACGTTTACCAAAGTTTTTTACACATATGAAACAGGCCAAACATCAAAACATTGAATTTATTGAAAATATAATCAGGTAATCGATTTCCAAGAACAGGGAAAACTTACGCTTTAAACGCTGGAACTTCAGCACAACTGGCTTAAGTTGACTGCTGTTGTTTCAGATCAAGATTGCCACCCCGCTTACGCCTTAAACTTTGCTGCAGTCACAGAACAACAGGACCTGAAGATGAATCAGCCACTTAGCACTGAATGGAGCCCTTTGTCCTCAGGACAGACAGTGGCCCAAGTGCTACAAAAAAATCTGATTTGCTGCGAACCTCAGCACAGCATACAGCAAGCGGCCAGCCTGATGCGGCAGCACAATATCAGCTGTATTCTGGTGAAAAAAAATGAGCTGATCCTGGGAATCTGGACCGAATCCGACTGCAAAAAACTGGATCTGTCGGATCCGTCAGTATTGCGCCAACCTGTATCCCTGGTCATGAGCTGCCCCGTTCTTTCAGTGTCCGACCACTGCAGCACCAGCGATGCTGCGGCACTGATGAAACAAAAAGCCGTCAGGCGTTTATTAGTAACAGACTCAGCGCATCAAGCCATAGGTATTGTCACTCAGACAGATCTGATCCATCAGCAGCCGCTGGAGCATTATTTAGTCTTGCGTGATATCAGTTCTATTCTGGTTGAATTGCCTTTGCTGCTGCAGGCGGAGCTTACCGTAGCTCAGGCGGCTATTCTGATGCAGCAAACACAAAGAGATGCCGCCATAGTGCAATTTGACTGCGAGTCTCAGCACAGTGCTGAATACGGCATAGTGACAGAACGGGATTTGGTTCACTTTGTCGCCACAGAGCGTACTTTGTGTACCTTAGCAGAAGTCGCCACCCGCCCCTTGCTGACTCTGCCACTGCACAGCAGTCTGCTGCAGGCAGTACGGCTTTTACGTGAACAGGGATTCCGCCATCTTGGGGTCACTGACAGTTATGGCAAACCTGTAGGTCTGTTGTCTCACAACCATATACTGCTGAATATGGAGCATCTATATATCAGTGAGTTAAAGGCCGCATTGCAGGCCAGAGACAAGGCGCTGCGCAGTTCCGAAAGCAGTTTGCGTTTAGCCTACAAAGTGATAGAGGCCTCGCATGATGCTGTGATGATCACAGACGCCAGAGGTGTTATTCAATCGGTGAACCCAAGCTTTTGTAAGTTGACAGGCTATAGCATGAACGAAGCCGTAGGCCAAACTCCGAACCTGCTGAGCTCAGGCCAACATGATGAGAGTTTTTATCGGCAAATGTGGCAACGGCTTCAACAACAAGGCTACTGGCAGGGCGAAATCTGGAATAAGCGCAAAAACGGTGAAATTTATCCTGAGTGGCTATCGATCAGTGCCGTAAGGGACGAAAACGGTGCCATCAATCAATATGCTGCAATTTTCTCCGATATTACAGAACGTAAAAAACGCGAACAAAAAATTCATGAGCTGGCCTATTTTGATGAGCTGACAGGGCTGGCCAACAGGCGTTTATTTCAGGACCGACTGGAACAGGCTTTGGCCAACGCCAAACGCCACAATCACCAGTTGGCCGTGCTGTTTCTTGATCTGGATTTGTTTAAGCGCATTAACGATACCCTGGGCCATCAGGCTGGGGACGAAGCTTTGCGTCAGGTGGCTACCCGATTGCAAAAAGCCAGCAGAGCAGGTGAATCTGTTGCACGCCTCGGCGGCGACGAGTTTACCATGCTGGTGCCTGAGTGTGACGGTGTTCATGACATTGAAAAATTGGCGCAACGAATAGTAGCGCAGTTTGATTTACCTTTTCAGATCCAGCAGAACGAGTTGGTGTTGACCACTAGCCTGGGCATCAGCATCTATCCGCAGCATGGCGCAGATGCAGGAGAACTGCTGAAATTCGCAGATGCGGCTATGTATCAGGCGAAAGAATCTGGCCGGAATAAGTACAGTATTTACACCCGAAGCGTGGGCCAACGTCATGATCAGGCGTTGCAATTAGAACAGGCGCTGCGTAAAGCCCTGTCTTTGCAACAAATAGAAGTCTATTACCAACCCAAAGTTGATTTACAGACAGGACAGATCCAAAGTCTGGAAGCTCTGGTCCGCTGGCGTGACAAAGAATTAGGCGAAGTCGCACCCTCACGCTTTATTCCAATAGCTGAAACTTTGGGATTGATCCATCAATTGGGGCAACAGGTGTTGCGGCAAGTCTGTCATCAGTTACAAAAATGGGCCAGGCTGGCAGTGCCTGTCGCTGTGAACATCTCAGCAAAAGAACTTGCAGCTCCGGCGTTTTTACCTCAGTTAAAGCAGATCCTGGCAGAAACTGCGGTCAACCCACACTTACTGGAACTGGAAATCACTGAAAGCTGTCTGCTACCCGAACGTGCCACTCAGACCCAACAGGTGCTGCAACAAATACGACAGTTGGGCATACGATTGGCGATAGACGACTTTGGTACAGGGTATTCCTCTTTGTCCTATTTGCGGCATTTACCGATCAACAGTCTGAAGATTGACAGAAGTTTCATTAACGCCTTACCGGACAATACCAGCGATCGTCAAATCACCAGCGCTATTATCGCTATGGCCAATGCGATGGGGCTTGATGTGATAGCGGAAGGTGTTGAAACTCAGGCGCAACAAGACTTTTTATTAGCTGCTGGTTGCCAGCTCGGCCAGGGCTATTGGTTTGGTAAAGCAGCGGACCACTATGCCACTTTGCAGCTATTGCAAAACCAGATCCCATCAAGTCAGGTAAGGATCCAATAACTGCCTGACATTGACATTAGCCTTCAACCTTGCCGCCAGCAGATAGAGGCCAGCCATCTTTCGATGCAAAAATATCGCGGCGACAGGAGGTGTATGCCAGTAGTTTTGCTGCATACTCAAGGCGGTTCCTGCCTGGCGTACCCGTTGCGCTAAATCAGTCTGGCCAAAAGCATAAGCTATATGCTGCTGCACAGGCTCAGAAATCAACTGAACCAAAGATAGAATGGCGTGCTTTTGCGCTGGCAAAATATCCTGGCTAAAAAAACCTATCTGCCGCATCGCCTGCTCCATTCCAGCCAGATCTGACTCCACAGCAGAGCGCAATAACTGGCGATAGCCCAAACAGATTGTCTCCGGATAATCTCTGCAGGCACCAAAATCCAGCAGTACCAGTTGTTCCGTCTCAGCTTGATACAGGTAATTAGCAAAATTAGGATCGGTTTGCACCAGCCTGAACTCAAACACCTCACGAAATAACAGGGCAAAAAGCTGAGTCATAGCCCAGTCACGCACTGGCTGGGGATAATGCTGCAGCGACTCAACAGGCACCCCTTCAACAAAACTCATAGTCATTAGCTGTGAGGTACTAAGTTCAGGGTAAAGTTTAGGCAATACAAAGTTCGGATCTGCAGCAAGCAAAGCCTGATAACGCTGCAAATAGGCGGCCTCCTGCAGATAATCAGCTTCCTGATGCAGCTGAGTTTTAGCCTCAGCAAGCACAGAGCTATAGTCAAAACCTTGAGGAACCAGACCACTGAGCTTCAGTAACATAGCCACGTTATCTACATCGCTGTCTATACTCTGCCGTATCCCGGGGTACTGCACTTTAACCGCCAGTTTTTGGCCATTATCATGATGAGCCAAATGCACCTGCCCAATTGAAGCTGCAGCCATAGGCACAAAAGTAAATTGAGAAAAATGCTGTTGCCAGTCTTCACCCAACTCAGTGCGTAAAACCAGCGCAAGTTCTTTTGGTAACATAGGATTGGCGTTAGAGCGCAGCCTTGCCAGTATCTCTGTAAGCTCGGCAGGCAGCAGGTCTCCAGCGTCCATCGACAACAACTGCCCCACTTTCATTGCAGCGCCACGCAACTGCGCCAGTTTGTCACTGACCCGCATCAGATTAGCTGGCGTTAGCAACAGCTCTCTGGCCTTTGGCTTCTGCCCTTGTGCCCACTGTCTGGCACCATGCACCAACACAGAACCAGCAATACGTCCGGCTACAGCAGCAAGTCCTCCCAAACGCGCCAAAGGTTGACGAGGTAATTTAGTGGATTTGTCAGTCATATAAGTCCGGCAGTACATACAAGATACTGACAATACGAAGCTACATGCTATTCGGCCCAACAACAAGGCTATCATTCGCTTTATCCATTGGCATCACAGCTGCTTTTCGGCATACTTTAACTTCGCCCGCAGCATGCAATCAGGCCCGGAAACTCAGGCCGCCCGGAAGATGTATTGATATGGATAGCAAAGTAGAAATAGAAAAAATTGAGCACAGACTCAGAGAGATTAACAGACTGAAGTTAAAACTAACCTTTGGTAATGTGCCTGCGTTTTACCATGCGGTCGCTACCTCACTGGGTATGGCCGAGGGCATGTTGAAGTACGGCTTTGAAAACTCGTTAGATATTCTAACCGACCAACGTAACTGGAACTTAAAAAATCTTGGCGGAACAGAAGACGCGGCAGGACAAATAGTTTGTCCAAAAAAACCTCGTTTATCTGTCTATAAAGTCTTTACGGCCCATGGTTTTGAAATTCACTGCCTGCCTTGGAAAGGCTCAAGAGAGTTTGACTTCGAGCTGGCCAATCATCCGCAAATGGACTTTAAATTCTGGCGTCCAAACTCCATGAAAACTGTATTCCGTATTGCTGGTTTACATACCTTTATCAAAATGTATTTTGAACACGGCGACGAGGCTGATTTGCAGCTGATCCGTTGTGCGCACAACATAGCCGAAGAATTTGTTGAGCTTCTGGTGCCACAGTTTGATACGCAAAAAGTCTTTGGCGTCACTATCCAGAACTTTTTCGATTTTGCAGAAATGAAATTTAAGGCCGGAGAAGAGATCTATTTACCTAAAGTGTATGCGCTGCAGGAATAACCTGCGCTTCACGCCTGAGTAAGTAGTGACTCTGTGCACTGAAAAGCACCAATAAAAAAAGGCAGCTGCTGTGCAGTTGCCTTTTTTTGTGTTGTAACCAGTGCAATCAGATTAAATCTGTGCCCCCTGGTGACTGTAATTAGAAATTACAGAACAACAATTTTCTCAGCCTGTGGGCCTTTTTGACCTTGTGTTACAGTGAACTGTACACGTTGGCCTTCTTGCAGAGTTTTGAAACCCGTGCTTGAAATTTCGCTGAAGTGAGCGAAAACGTCTGGACCTGAAGCCTGTTCGATGAAACCGAAACCTTTAGTTTCGTTGAACCATTTTACTGTGCCGGTAGTTGTATTAGACATGGTATATACCTGTATTTAATAAAATTAATATGCCTGGTTTCAGGCGGTGGTGCTGTAAGAGATGTTTTAACTTATGAATACAGGACGTACTAAAACAACAGTAACATTCGTTGTGGTGCATAAATAATGAACAGACTAACAAAGCAAGGCCAGTGTATAGGTTTTCAGAGCTGTGTCAAAGCTTATTTCACTGCGTTATTAAAATAAGCAGTTTTATAACGCTCTATATCTGTCACAAACTGCCGTATCACCTCAGCTTTAGCTGGTTTGCGATAGTAGTTAATATTGTCATTCACCGCCTGATCTTCGACATAATTCAGAATATTGGAGGTTAATAATCCAATAAAACAACCCTTATCAATGCTGCGGATCCAACGCGCCAGCTCCAGGCCATTACGCCCTGGTAAGTTATAGTCCAGCGAATAAGCATCAAATCTCTGTTGTTCTATTAACGCCATAGCTTCTTCAGCGCAGCCTGCAGTAAAACAACTCCAATCCGGTCTGAAAGACTGTACATAGCCTTTAGTCAACATTAGGCACACCTGGCTATCGTCCACTATTAATAACTTAAAGGTCATAAGTCCATTCATCCTCTTCCATGTAACCTAAATAGAAAAACTCCAGAGTCCATTACTGTAGTAAGACCCAGCAGAATTCTCCAGTCTGGAATTCGCTGACTTTTTTAATAAAAACAAACAACTCATTCAAACTATCCGGGCTTAGTCCAGAGATCACTACAGGAACTGCAGCGCTTAACTTTTGGCCAGGCGCTCTGTTTTCGCTCTGAGACCGGAAAATGCAGGCAGGTATTTTTATCAAACCAATGACCGCGCTGTGCTACTTCGTCACATTAAACGGCGTTTCGTCACTTTGTGGTGTTTCGACTTATCCAGCTGTGGAAGGATCCAGCAGATCCATGCCGCCCCGTAGAAAGGTCGGCTCACTCACACCGAACAAACAGCTGATATCGCTGCACTGCATATTGATTAACCCTTTGTTGTGGTCCGGAATTTCAGCCTGTTGTGTTACTCACTATTTTATGGTCACAGGATAATTATGGCATCCATCACAAAACTGAAAGCCCCGGAATGGGCCACTTTATGCAACCGGCAGTTGATCGGTGCTGTCACTGTGCTGCTGCTGTGCTCCGTCGCCTATTGTTATCTGTTAGCCAGTATTGAGGGAGATAAAGCCAATCTGACTTTATCCACCTTTTGGGCGCTGTCCGACTGGGGATTGTGGCCACTCCTTATTCCTGTGCTGGTGCAACAGATTGCCGCCAATCAGCAATTAGAGCTTGCAAGCAACAAACAACTTAGTCTCGCTTTGAGAGCCACAATCTGGATGCCACTGGCCGCCCTGTTGCTGCGTTGTGGCTTTGAATTCGTGATGACCGAAACATCAGCGCTGCACCTGCTGACTCTGGCCAGCAAAAGGGCGCCTGTGTATCTGGCTGTCTGGCTATTGCTGCTGGCCTCTGTGTTCTGGAAAAAACATCGTTACGCTGCGACACTACAGCGACAAGGTGTCACGGCACAGCATGGTGTAAAGCCAGCACAAACTCTGGTCGTGCACTCCAGTCAAGGTGAACATGTAGTCCGGCTGGATGAGATCCAATATCTGAAGGCCTGCGGTAATTACATAGAGGTGAAAGTGCAGGATAGCCTTTATCTGATGCGGGCAACCATGAAAGCACTGGAAACTGTTTTAGAAGGTTCGCCTCTGGTGCGCTGTCACCGCTCTTTTTTTGTCAATATGAGCTACGTATTCAGCATAGATTATATAGCCACAGGCAATCACGACATTGTGCTGAACAGCGGTGAAAAAATCCCTGTCAGCAAAAGTTTCAGGGATCAGTTTCGCACTGTGTATCGTCAATCCGGCGGTGTTTCACGCACAAGCTAAGCCTTTCTCCACTGAGTGCGCGTAAAGGAGAGCTCTTAGAAGCTGTTACACCAGTTTTAAAGCTTTTACAGTGGCTTTACCATCCAGCTTATCCTGATAGACAGGGCTGATACGGATCCAATATTCCCCGTTACGCTGTTGCTCTACCTGATAAAACAGACCAGAAGCTGAAACCATAAATGCCTTGTCTTTGAGCCGCAACTTTTTTTTGCCCTCCTGCAGATACTCGTAGTGACCAGCCGCTTTTGGACTTAACTTAAGGTAAATTCCGCTGTAGTGATTTGTTTTCGAATTGCCATGCTGCAGAAAAGCAGGCACTGAAGCATAACGTTCAGCGTCAGCTGGCAAGTCCAGAGCAAACGCAGTACTGCTGCCTGTAAAAGGGCTCATCATAACAGCTGAAGATATCAGGATATTGCGGATTAATGCATAAGGCATAGTGTTGTCCTCTTGTTGTCAGGATCAGGTTGCTGTGTTTGATAACAAACGACACACAGCCACTCTGGTCCCTATCAACAAAGGACCTCAAGGACAAAGTGCTCAATCGACTACAACAGTGACTAATGGATAAATCCAGAGCTGCTTACGCAGAAAACACTGGCATCAGTTGAATAAAGTCTGGTCTTAACTTAGCTAAACTCTGCAAGCAAGACTGCACTAAGGCCTGATATTTGTCGTCAAACACCCGCTGTTCTTCACTGCTTAACAAACTCCGCATATCCAATAACCAATAGCCAAAAGCCCTGACTTCCAGCGCACAAAACAGTTGTTGCTGCTGCAGTGGTAACGCCTGCAGGGCTGTGGCAGCACCAAAGTCCCCCAGATACAAATCCGCTTTGTCATTGCTCAGCATATTGTGGGCATATAAATCACCGTGGGCTATCTGCTGCTGATGCAAATGCGCCATAACATTCACCACTTGTCCAGCCAGCCGGATGAGCTGCAATAGAGTCAGGCTTTGACCTTGAGTAAAGGTATCGCGGGTACAACTATCAAAAGAAGGCGGTTGTCCCAGCACAGAAAATGAAGCAGGCACCAGTTCCATCACTAAACCAGGTAACTCACTGTCTATGAGCTTAGCTTTTACAGTAATCAGATTCGGATGCGAGCCGGCATTAAGATAATTATTCATTTCATCTTTGGGACAGCCATCACTGGTCACCCAGCCTTTAAACTGCTTTAAAGCCACCAGCTCAGGATCCTCGCCAAAGCGCGCCTGATAAATCACACCGGACGCGCCTTCGCCTAATTTATGTAACAGTTGATACTGCTGCAAACTATGGGCAGCAACAGCTTGAGCTTCAGGCACAGGACAGGCAGGGTTAGCACCCAGCGCCAGCCAGGCCAGCTTTGGCAGCTCAAATAACCAGTCGGGGAACATCTCAAACTTGTTGAGTGATAGCCTTAATAATCCCAGCTCACGGCATTGCTGCATGGAATCAGGCAAGTAAGACAACTGGTTGCCCGCCAGCGCTACTTTTCTCAGCTTAGTGTAGCGTCCAAAATCTTCTGGTAATGCGCTCAGTTGATTGTCTGTCAGAATTAACCATTCCAGTTGTTCCGGCAAAACACCCTGTGCAAAGTCTGTGAGCTGATTGCCTTTAAAACTGACCATCAGCAATTGTGGGCAAAGACTTAATACAGCAGGAATATGGCGGAACTGGTTGTTGGTTAAAAACAACCGCTTTAGCTTTTTAAAACGAAACAAATCCGCCGGCAAATCTGCTAAGTCGTTGCCAGATAAATCCAGAATCTCCAGGCTGTCAGTAAAACGGTATAACTCAGCCGGAAATTCATTCAGGCCGACAGAGAGATTGATACGGCTTAATGGCGCTGTAGTTTGCGCTAAAGTGTCAAGACTAAACATAAAAACTCTGCCTGCTGAAAAAGCCGGATTGTACAGTTGTGAGCACAAGAGGGCAAAACTCAAAACCTTCCCCCTTGAGATCCGCACAAAACCTACCAATATCTAATGAACCAACCCCACCGACCAGCAGCACAGGAGATACTATGAGTAACACTTACACCCCACCCAAAATTTGGAGCTGGGATAGTCAAAATGGCGGTGCTTTCGCCAGCATCAACAGACCTGTTTCTGGCGCTACTCATGACAAACCTCTTCCCACAGGCGAGCATGATCTGCAGCTGTATTCTATGGCTACGCCCAATGGGGTTAAAGTGACAGTGATGCTGGAAGAGTTGCTTGAGGCCGGTCATACAGCGGCAGACTATGATGCCTGGTTAATCAGCATCCGGGATGGCGATCAGTTTGGCAGCGG
>NZ_JAIWOI010000084.1 GCF_020217005.1 Rheinheimera sp.
TTTTGTTCAGGTGAATCCGAACAGCAAAATTCCGGCTTTATTTGATCGCAGCACAGGCAGCCGTGTGTTTGAATCTGGCTCAATCTTGTTGTATCTGGCTGAAAAATTTGGCGCTTTTTTACCAAAAGATCCAGCCAAACGCACTGAAGTAATGAATTGGCTCTTCTGGCAAATGGGCAGCGCGCCTTTTGTTGGCGGCGGTTTTGGCCATTTTTATGCCTATGCGCCGGAAAAATATGAATACCCCATCAACAGGTATGCGATGGAAACCAAACGTCAGTTGGATGTGCTCGACCAACAGCTGGCTAAACAGGCTTTTGTTGCTGGCGATGAATACAGTATTGCCGATATCGCCATTTGGCCCTGGTACGGTGCTTTGGCTTTAGGTCGTTTGTACAATGCAGCTGAGTTTTTGGATGTACAAAGTTACACACATCTGCAGCGCTGGGCTAAGCAGATAGACGCTCGTCCTGCGGTACAACGTGGTATCAAGGTCAATCGCAACTGGGGTGAAGCCCACGAGCAGCTCCCGGAACGTCATAGCGCTGCGGATTTTGATCGCATCCCTAAAGCTTAAAATCTGAGGCTTAATCAGTCCGGTTGGCAAAAGGCAGACTGAGTTCTGCCTCTTGCCGATACTGCTCAATAGCCTTTTGCTCTTGCAAGCAGTATCGGGCTATCGCCTCATTGATGGCTCTATGCTGTGCTTTTTCAGTAAAGCTGTAAAAACCATGCCGCAGTACGGGTGCAAGACCCCGTTGCAGCTTGTGTTCACCCTGAGCTCCGGCATCAAAAAACTGCAGCCCCTGTTTGATACAGTAGTCTATACCGCTGTAATAACAGCATTCAAAATGCAGGAAGTTAAAGTCGTGTTCAGAGCCCCAATAACGGCCGTATAAGGTGGTTTCTGATTGAAAACACAATGAAGCAGCCACCATTTTTTCATCAACAAAAGCTGCGAATACAAGGATTTGGTCCGCCATAGTCTGACCCCAACGCCTGAAGGTGTCCGCAGTCAAATACCCATTATGGCGGGAACGTTTTTGGTAGGTGTCGCAGTAAAAACCGTAAAACTGCTGCCAAAAAGCAGCATCCAACTCAGCGCCAGTTAAAGTTTTGAGCTGCACGCCCTGCTCTGTCACCGCAGAGCGTTCTTTACGAATTTGCTTACGTTTGCGTGCCGTCAGCACTGCCAGAAAATCATCAAAATGTTGAAAGCCCTGATTCGACCATAAAAATTGCACGTCAAAACGTTCGATAAAACCTGAGTCGCGAAACGCTTGCTGATCGTCCGGCGCGGCATAAAGACACTGTAGATGGCTCAGCGGTATTGCTTGCAGCAGTTGATGTACACCCTGCTGTAACCACTGCAGCAACTGAGTTTTATCCAGCCCGGCAGCAAGACCTAAACGTGGTCCTTCGGCTGGTGTAAATGGAATAGCCAATAAAAGCTTAGGGTAATAGTCCAGGCCATAGTTTTGATAGGCCTCAGCAAAAGACCAATCAAACAGGTATTCGCCATAGGAGTGCATTTTGATATAAGCAGGGATAGCGGCCAGCAGCCTATCTTCTTGCCATACCACAAAATGCCGTACCAGCCAGCCGGTGTCCCTACCCGGACTGCTGCCCACACTGCCACCCAATTCCAGCGCCTGTAAAAACTCATAACGGCTAAAAGGATAGTCAGCGGGAAATAAGGCATTCCAGTCCGCTGCTTTGACTTTATTAATTGAATCAAGCCACTGCAGCTGCATATCAGGACCTTACCAGAGCGATGCGGCCAGTTTTGACCACTTGTTTATAAATACGCGGCTCTGGGGCGAGCACATACAAATCACCATTTAGACCAGTCAATTGAATAGGCACCTGACTTTGTCGTGCCACATCAGCATTGGCCTCTATATGTGCAGCTTCGCCATGCACAGGCACTGCAATCTGAGGTTTGACCCAGCTGTACAATAACTCCAGCTCACCCCGGCATGGGTGGCCAGAAACATGAATAGGTAGGTCCGTGTTGTGGCTTTGTAACGTCTGAATATCGCGTTGCTGAAATTGCTGCACCAGCTTTTCGATAAAGCCTTCATTGCCCGGAATAATAATGGAGCTGAAAATGACTAAATCACCACTTTCCAGCGACAACTCCCGCTGCATATCAGCAGCCAGACGGCTTAACGTGGCCTTCGGCTCGCCCTGACTTCCTGTCGCTACGACCAACACCTCTTCTTTGGGTAAATAGCCTAAATCATTGGCGTCTATCAGATGAATATCATCAGGCCAGTGGCCTGTTGCACGGGCGGCACCCACCATATTTTGTAATGAGCGGCCAAGCAGCGCCATATAGCGTCCTGTCTTATTCGCTACCCGGCCAAGTGCTATTAAACGCCCGACATTACTGCTAAAACCACTGACCACCACCCTGGCCTGAGCCTGACTTATGACCTGCAATAAGGCGTTGTAGCAGTCCGTTTCGGATACGGAAAAGCCTTCACGCAGCGCATTGGTCGAGTCACAAACCATAGCTGTGACCTTTTCCACAGCTAAACGTTGAAAAACGCGGGGTTTAAAGGCTCTGCCTGTCATTGGAGTGGCGTCAATTTTCCAGTCGGCCGTATGAAACACGGACCCGGCATCGGTGCGGATCATCAAACAATGCGGCTCAGGAATAGAATGAGTAATAGAGAGAAATTGCACTGCAAAAGGGCCTATATGCCTGGTATCGCCGGTTTTTACTTCAATAATAGGCACTTTATCCATAAGCCCGACTTCGGCCAGTTTGCGGCGTAAAATCTCAGCCGTAAAAGCTGTGGCATAGACAGGGCATTTGAATCGGGGCCAGAGTGCTGGTAAAGCCCCTATATGATCTTCATGGGCATGGGTAATTACAATGCCAGCGAGATTCTCTGGCTGTCTGGCGATAAAAGCCGGATCTGCAGCCACTACATCGGCTTTTTGCAGGCTGTCTGGTTGCAACGGACTATTAAAAGTCACACCACAGTCCACCATCAACCAGAAACCGGCATGACCATACAAATTCAGGTTCATGCCAATTTCGCCTGTGCCACCTAAAGGTAAAAACCACAAATCAGCGCGGCCCGGTATTAAATCCACTATGACAACTTCCCAAAAACACCTTCATGCGTAATACGCTTAGTGTAAGCCCATTGGCTCAGTCAGCCTAGAGATAAACAGAAGTCGCTATTTGTGCACAGGCCCGGCACTCTGGTCAATTTGCTGTTGCAGCGATTTAGCAAAACCCAATAAAAACAGCACTTCAGCCATGACAAACAAAGGTCCAATCAATAAACCGACCAGATCATCAACAAAAGCAGGCTTTTTGCCTTCAAAATAATGCCCGATAAATTGCAGTACCCAGCCAAATACAAAGACTGCGGCTGACGCACCTAACCAGGTCGCTGTGCTTTCAAGCCCAACCAATTGCAGTGCAACAGCATAACAGCTGGCGCTAAACAGCAGCATCACCAGCCCCATGCTCAGACTTAAGCGAAAATAAAACGCCAAAGAACCAAGCAGTAATAAGTGAGTAGCAGTAAAACCTGCAGCTATCTCAAAGGACAACAAGCTAAATAAAGCGATCACAATTAAAGGGATACCAGCAAAGTGGGTATAAATATTGCGCTGATCCCTGTGGTAATGGGCGTATTGAATTAAATGCTCAGACAAGGTTTTCATAGAGTTCTCCTTCGCAAAAATCTTACTCTAAGATAAAACCGCAGTGAACACTGTCGGGAAGCCGACAATCTTGCAGCTATCCGAATCTTGTGTAAAACATCTTAGTTGGTATCCAGCTGTGCAGCTTGTTTTAACAGTGTTAAATCCAGTACTTCAATATGACCATAACTGGTGCGCAGCACTCCGCTCATAACCAACTGTTGCAGCAACTGATTAATAGTTTGGCGTGATAAGGACAATAACTGCCCGAGCTGCTCCTGCTGCACCGGGATCAGATAACCTTCGCCCTGTTGATGCAAACGACACAAGCTCAATAAACGCCTGGCAAGCCGCACTGAGGCAGGCAACAGGCTGATATCTTCCAGCGCCTGAAATACCATTCGCATTTTTTCCGTCAGTAATTGACCAAAACGTTGCCACCAGAGCGGATCCTGCAACACCAGCTGTTGCAGCGCAGAATGATTCAGCTGAAGCAGCCGGCTTGGAATACTGGCTGTGGCATCGTGAGTACGCTCTTTGTGATCAAACAAGGCTATTTCACCTATCCAATCCCCCGCTTCCACTATGGTCAGCAAGGCCTCGCGGCCTGAACTGTGAACTCCTGCAATCAACAAAGCACCGGATAACACCACATAGATGCCATCAAAAGCATCACCTCTGCTAAACAAACGTTGACCAGAGCCCAGCTGTATCAGTTTGGCCTGGGCGAGCAACTGCAGCTGTTGTTGCTCAGATAACGCAGCAAACCAACTGCTGTGCTGACGCAGTAGCGGCCTGTAATGTTCAGGCACAGAGGTTTCGGATACAGAGTGTTCGGGCATAAGCATTTCCGGTATCAGGTATGTGGAGCAATCAAACTGTGCACAAGGTAGGAGATCCGGATAAAATCAGCAAGTGTAGCGGATCCGCATAACAGGCATCACAGGACTGACGATGAACAGAAGACAATTTTTAATAGCAGGGGCCGCCATCAGTGTAACAGCGGCAGCAGGGTTGGAACTGGGGAGCAGAGGCTTTCAATCCCATTGGGATGCATTGTTAGCACAGCTGAGCGCTTTGCAGCATAAAGAACTGACCAGCAGTGGGAGCTGGACTCCAAGTCAGGTGTTTCAGCATCTGACGCAGAGTGTTCTGGGTTCTGTTCAGGGCTATTCAGAACATAAAGCAGCCTGGTTCACCCACAGTATTGGACCTGTTGCGCTTAAAGCCTTTAAAACCGCTGGCGCTATGCTGCATCCTCTGGATGAAGCCATACCTGGCATGCCGGCACTGGACGCTCATATGCCAACACAGCAAGCTTTGCAGAACTTGCTCCAGGCTTTAACGCAATTTGCTCAAAGTAGCAGCCTTAGCCCACATTTTGCCTATGGAGTGCTGGATCATCAGGACTACGAAGCGGCTCATGTGATGCATATCCGGCAACATTTGACGCAAATTCAAAGCTCGTAAGCCGCATCTATTGTGAAAGACGCCGGTTATAAAGGACTGACAGCCGGCGCCACAAAAGCCGGGATCTGCCAACATCCTGAGTCAGTTGTTTGGGCTGGCTGCGCCGGCTTCATATACTGAAAGACCACTTGATCCACAATAGCTATCGACATCTGCGCCATTTGGTCAAAATTATCTATGCCATTATTAGCAAACCCCTTGCGGGTGCGGTGTATATTAAATTTGTCGGAGAAACTGCGGCCAAAAGCTTGTTCTACTCCGGTTTTCCCTAAGATAAAACCATAGAGCCCACCCCAGGTTGCAGCAGGGTTATCCGAATCCCAACCGGCCAATACAGCTATTTTAATGGTGTTTTGCATATCACCTTCACCATAAAACAGACTGACTAAACTGGCCGCGAAATTAATACCAGCGGCAAAACAGCCATTGCAATACAACTTTTTTCCGCTGATTTCATAGCCGTCTTTGGCTTCGACCTGATACCGCTGATACAGCTTATCCCTCGCCTCTTCCCATGGAATACCGGATTGGTACAAAGACCAGACATAATCAAACATCTTGGCCGGATATTGATTGGAAGGCAGTTCTGCTCTGGCTTGTTTTGCAATGCTCAACAACTGAGGCTGAATGGCTTTGGCTGGGTCCACTGTTGCAGAGAGTGCATGCATCACAACATAAAAATTAGCAATGTCGGCCGCTTCGGCATAAGCAGTAGTGCGTATAGGTAAATAGGCCAACTTTGAAGCGATATCAGCACGAAATGGCGCCAGAATACCGAAGATCTCTGTAGTCAACTGAGCATCAATCATATCGTAATGCGGGTTATAAGCGGGCATACCTGTCAAAGGTGGCAGAATATTTTGCTGCATTAAATCAAAAGCCTGCTGATTGGATACCCACAAAAAGTTTTCAGCTTTGCCTTCAGCCGTTTTAAAAGGAGTTTCCGAGTCTTTGTAAATATGCGCCAGCCAGCCATCCCGAATTTGTTCAGCACTAAGCAGTGGAGTTTTGCTGTCATGCATCAGTTTCAGATAAATATATTCAATATCGCTGTCATCATCAGAACCCCAGACTTCATCTTTGTCTGCAACGACCCAATCTATAGTGTCAGATAAATTACTCGGAATACCCTGGCCCCAAATACTGGGCTGGTCTTTGCCTTGCCAGTCTTTGCGGGTATAAAACTGCCCTGCCGGTCCATCCCCCCCAATTTTATCCATTTCAGTCACCAGCCCTGTCCAGTTCGCTATGCTGAGCCCAAGCCAAAAACCATGCACCTTGTCAGCGTAGAGCTTTTTATTCAATGTATGAGTGCCTTCAGTGACAAGCTTGCATAAGGCGGCAGGCTCGGTTTGCCCTTGAGCATTGAGCACCAAAGGACAGACTAACAGGCCAGACAGCAGCAAAACAGCAACAACACAATGTGATAGCGAATGCATACAACCCCAAAATGAAAGCACTTACAATAATGCTGTTATGCGATGTACAGTCTTTATTGTCAAGTCTGGCAATAGTGCTCTGCTTGCCAGATAGTGGCAATGATGTAAGAAGTTGTCGCCCTCGGCACTAAACATCGGCCCTCTGGCGGCAGGCAGCGTTGATCTGGCTTTATGGCACGCAGGTCATGCGCTGAATACGCAAAGTGAAGAGGAAGCACAGGTTTGGGTCAGTGCGCCGGCCGCCGAAAATCCTAACGCCTTGATTACACAGTCCATGGCAGAGATTGTGCCAGCATCAATTCTCTATGCTAGAGTTAAATCAACAGCTTATTAAATTGTTCCAGTGAGTGCTGAGCCAAATGTCGAAAGAAACTAAAAGCCCATTCAGATACGACCTCACATCACCAGCCTCCTACGAAGCTAAGCCGCAAACTCAGGCTGATTCCGATCAGAATTTGCAGGACCAAAACTTGCAGGACATAGTTCAGCTGGCCCGTTATATCTGCGACGCCCCTATAGCTCTGGTGACAAGAGCTGATGAAAAGGAACTTAGTTTTATTGCAAAGATCGGATTTCCGGGACACTCAGTGGCAATAAAAGAATCATTTTGTGTTCACGCTATGGAAGCGCCGGATACTGTTATGGTGGTGCCAGATGCCAGGCTGGATCAAAGATTCAAAGATAACCCTATGGTATTAGGCGAGCAGGGTTACATATTTTATGCGGGCTCTCCTTTAGTTAGCCCTGAAGGTGAGGTGATTGGTACCATTTGTGTCTTTGATTATGTAGCTAAGCAACTGAATCAAAAACAAATTGAATCGCTGCAAGCTTTATCCCGACAAGTTATCGCCATGCTGGAGTTAAAAAAACTCAGTGAACAACTGCATCAAACCAGCATGACGGATGCCTTAACCGGAGTGCATAACAGAAGAGCTTTTGATCAACGGCTGGAAAGCGAATTTTCCCGTTGGCTCAGGACCGGTCAGTCCTTTGTGCTGGCGCTTATCGACGTCGATCATTTTAAAAGTTTTAACGACAGTTTTGGCCATGCTGCTGGTGATCAGGCGCTGAGTCAGGTTGCGGCTTTATTTCAGCAAAACAGTCGCAACTATGACTTTTTTGCCCGTTATGGTGGTGAAGAGTTTGCACTGATCCTATCTGGCGCAGATCTGGTTTCTGCCTACAAGAAGCTGGAAAAACTCAGACAGCTGATAGCGAGTCACCCATGGCCACTCAGGCCCTTAACCGTAAGTATCGGGTTAGCCGCCGCAGAAAATCTGACTCAGAAAAAACAACTGCTCGAGGCTGCCGATCTGGCTCTGTACAAAGCTAAAAATCTTGGCCGCAATCAAAGTTGTATATTTTCCAGTCACTAGAGCGTACTGGCGCCAACCTGCCTTTAAGTACTCACCAACAGCCAGTGACACATGACCGCAGTTTAAGCCGCCAACAGGCTGCAGCGAAACCTCTGCGCCAGAAACACAAAAGTGTCATTATGACTCTAAAACACAAGGTCATAATGACTCATAAAAATCCTTACCTATTGATTTATATATAAAATAAAAATGGCCTACCTTTTGAATTCCAGGAAGGAGTTATCTAACATCAATAGAGGATTTTTATGCCAGTCGATACGATCAACAGCCGTTTTGCCATTGTTACAGGCAGCAGTTCAGGTATAGGTTTAGCCGTCACTTCGGCGTTATTAAATCAAGGGGTAAAGGTTTTGGCCATGTCGCGCAAAAAAGGCGAACTGGCACCTCTGTTGTCTCATTTTGGCGAGCAGTTGATTTGGTGCAAAGGCGACGTAACCCAAGCTTCAGATCTGGACAAACTTGCAGCTTTGGCCAAAGACATTGGCCCTGTGGATTATCTGGTGCCGAACGCCGGTATAGCTCAGTTGGGTGATAGTCTGGATGCCGAAGCTTTTCACCGGCAATGGGCGGTCAATGGCGCCGGAGCTTTAAATACTCTGGCGGTACTTCGCAACCAACTCGCTCCACAAGCTTCAGTGGT
This sequence comes from Rheinheimera sp., assembly GCF_020217005.1. Taxonomy (GTDB): domain Bacteria; phylum Pseudomonadota; class Gammaproteobacteria; order Enterobacterales; family Alteromonadaceae; genus Pararheinheimera. The sequence continues at coordinate 8,595 of NZ_JAIWOI010000084.1, forward strand.
CTTTATCGCTACTTTTTTATCTGCCATCACCTTCCCTGGACTGGGCGCTTATATAGCGTCAAAAAGTGCACTCAAAGCTCAAGCCCGCACTTTGGCGGTCGAGTTAGCCGAAGCTGGGATCCGTATTAATCTGGTGTCGCCAGGCCCTACTGCTACGCCTATCTGGGGCAGTTTAGGTTTGGATGAAACCAGTCTGAACTCTGTAGCAACTTCAGTTTGCCAGCGGTTACTCACAGGTCAATTCCTTGAAGCTTCTGCAGTGGCCGATGCCATTGTATTTCTGCTGTCGGATGCTGCGCGTGGCATTTATGGTCAGGATTTAATAGTGGATGCAGGTTTTACTTTAAGCTAGTTGAGTCACAGCAGGGATAACAAAAGTCGCTGTTATCCTTGCTGCAGAAGAGGAGAAGTTTTATTCAGCCACAAAACACGGACACTGATGACCAGTGCGAAGAATTAGCAGCAGGCTAAGTTTTAATCCTGCTCCCACATCTCATCGTCGGCAGCCCAAAGTTTTAACAGCTCCGCCTGCCGCGCTAACTGGCTGGCCTGCTGGGTTAAGTCACCCTTTAATACCGGGCTGCCAGTCCAGGCTGTGCCTTTTGCCGCAGCAGCTGCCAAAGCGGCCCATTTTTTGGCAACAGCAGCTAAAGCTTCACGAGGCTCAGCAGCATATTCTGCAGATAAAAAATCAAAAGCCACAGGTTGCGGCTGCACGCCTGTTGTGTCGCCAGCTAATATCCAGTGCCCAACGAAACCCGGATCAGCCGGATCTTCTACTGCCCATAAACCTACATAAGGCGCAGCATACCACTCAGGCCAGTCACAAATGACACCATGCGGAATATTCTGCGCTTTGACATAAGCTTCAATAGCGGCAAACTGTGCGTCACACCAGGCCCAGTCTTCTGCTTCATCCAAATCCATACACTAAGGCCCTTGTTGGCTCAAAAGCGCTATTTTCACTAAGTTAATCCAAGGCAGCAAGCTTTGATTTCAAGTACACTCTGCGCCTTGTTTCCTCAGGATAGCCAAGATGACAGTGATAGATACTTTTGTTGCCCCAGCCTGTCATCAGTCTATTGAAATGCTGTATCAGGACGAGCATATTCTGCTGATCAACAAACCCAGTGGCTTATTGAGTTTGTCCGGTAAAAACCCGCTGAACCTCGACTCTGTGCACCATCGTTTAGCCCAAATTTATCCGCTTATCAGCTTAATACACCGACTCGACTTTGGCACCTCAGGTATTATGCTGCTGGCCCTGGATAAAACCACGAACGCCTTGTTAAGCCAGCAGTTTCAGTCCCGCACTGTGACCAAGCGCTACCAAAGCATAGTGGCCGGTCATATAAAACAAGATAGCGGCATCATTGAAGTGCCTATCAGCAAAGACAAAGCCTTGT
>NZ_JAIWOI010000085.1 GCF_020217005.1 Rheinheimera sp.
CTCTTCCGGGTGCTGCGCTACAGCTGGGTCTAAGTTATTGTCGATCATCAGCATAATAGCGGCCGCTTGCTGGCACCGGGCCGGATACTCGCTGATAGCACGGGCTTTAATGGCGTACTCCGGCTTAAAGCGGTACATATAAATACGGCCAAAGTCATTCAGTTCCTGCGCAAATTCAGCCGCAAGTTCGGCATGCCATTCTTTTGGGAAATAACGCAGCGCATTACGTACCGCCAGCTGTTTTTCTGCTTTGGTTAAAATGTCTTTGCGTTTTGGCGCACGGTTGGCATCCAACGGATAAGCTTTAGCCGCAGGCAATACAGCCGGAATACCTTGTTTAATTTGATCCTGAAACGTCATCATGGCACTCCCTGTTAGTTCACTGCAAAAGCGACATGAAAAGCCTGGTTTCGAACCAGCTGGATCATGGCATCAATGTCCGGCTTTAACAGACGATCTTCTTCCAGCTTCGCCACTTTGGCGCGGATAATGGCATGATTTTCTTCGATTAAATCTGAACAGGTATGAGGACGACGGAACTCAATAGCCTGAGCCGCATACATCAGTTCAATGGCGAGGATTTTTTCCAGGTTGCCTAAAATCTGATTCAGTTTACGACCTGAGATACTGCCCATAGACACATGGTCTTCCTGGCCCATCGAAGTCGGCACGCTGTCGGCTGATGGCGGGAAACACAAAGATTTGTTTTCTGTCACCAAAGCTGCCGTAGTGTACTGAGGGATCATCAGACCGGAATTTAAACCACCGGCTTTGGTCAGCAAACGTGGTAAACCATGCAGGCCTTCCAGTAATAAATAACAACGGCGGTCAGAAATATTGCCAAGCTCAGCCGCTGCTATCGAAGTGTAATCCAGTGCCATCGCCAGAGGCTGACCATGGAAACCACCACCAGACAAGGCTTCTTCAGCGCTGATGACGATAGGGTTGTCTGTGACTGAGTTCATCTCAATCTCAACCAGTTCTTTTAAATGGTAATATGCATTGCGTGACGCGCCATGCACTTGCGGTATACAACGCAGTGAATAAGGGTCCTGCACTCTGGCACAACCAAAATGCGACGCCATATTTTCTGAGTCTTTAAACAGACGGCGCATCCGTGCTGCTACTTCGATAGTACCGGCAAAAGGACGGATTTGATGCAATTCAGGACGGAAAGGTGAGCCACTGCCCTGCATACCTTCAATGCTCATGGCGCCCACTACATCGGCTAAGTCCAGCAGGTAACGCATTTTAAGCAGCGCTGTAATACCGTGCGACAGAATAAACTGAGTACCGTTAATCAGGCCTAAACCTTCTTTGGCCTGCAGTTCCAGTGGCTCTAAACCATGCTGACGCAAAGCTTCAGCGGCATGAATACTTTCTTTGCCTTGCCAGAACTCACCTTCACCTATCAGTGGCAAGAATAAATGCGACAGCGGCGCTAAGTCACCTGAAGCGCCAACCGAACCTTGTTCTGGCACCACAGGAATCAGGTCCAGCTCAATAAATTTCAGCATACGCTCAACCACTTCCAGGCGCACACCAGAATAGCCCTGGCTCAGTGCATGCACTTTAGTGATCAGCATCAGCTTAGAAATAGCTTTGGCAATAGGTTCACCTACGCCAACCGCATGAGTGATCAGCAGGTTTTTCTGCAGCAGTGCAGTTTCAGCTGGCGAAATCTGGGTGTCGCACAAAGGGCCAAAGCCGGTGTTGATGCCGTAAATGGCTTTGTCTGAAGCCGCCATTTGGTCGACACAGCTGCGGCTGTGATTAATTTTTGCTATAGCTTCAGCATTTAACTGCGCTTGAATGCGGCCTTCTGCAATAGCTTGTACTGTGTCCAGGTCAAGACGGTCAATGCCATAATGAAACACCATCTTCTACTCCTCTATTTGTTGCTGTGCATTAGCCCTCAGGGCCAGAGATAGGCTCATGCTAGCTTGCCGATGATGTTTTATAAATACATAATAATCGTATCTTATTCCGGATTTATCGAACTAAAGAGTGAGTCCTTATGCAGGTCCAGGACGTTGATTTACGCTTACTGCGAATTTTTGTCACCATAGTGGAATCTGGCGGTTTGTCGGCGGCCGAATCCAGGCTAAATATTGGCCGCTCTACCATCAGCGCCCATTTGTCCGATCTGGAAATTCGTTTAGGCGTGACCTTGTGTAAACGTGGCCGCAGCGGTTTTGAGCTGACTGAGGCTGGCCGGGTGACCTACCAGGCGTCTTTGCAACTGCTGCAGCAATGTGAATCCTTCGCCGCTACAGTGGCAGGGTCCAGACACACCTTGTCGGGCCGCGTCACTATTGCCATTGTGGATACGCTGATCAGCGATCCACGTTGTGGTGTCGCCAAAGCCATTGCAGCGCTGAAAAACAAAAGCAGCAATCTGCAGTTTGATATTCATGTCTGTGAGGCACGCGAAGTGGAAACCGCAGTGGCCAATGGCCGCTCTTTAGTAGGCATTGGCGTCAGCCGCCATCATATTCGCGGCCTGAATTACCAGCCGCTGCACCCGGAAACCAACTATCTGTATTGCGCAGCCGGCCATGCTCTGTTTGACTGCGCCGCCAAGGACAGCAGCAAATGGCTAGCCCAGGCCGAAGTGGTGACCAGTAACTACATGAGGGATAAAGAGATCCGCAACGACGGCCTGAACTACCAGAACAGTGCCAGTGCTTACCACGACGAAGGCATAGCGCACCTGATTTTGTCCGGTAAGTTTATTGGTTATTTGCCTGAACATTACGCCAGTTACTGGGTAGAAAAAGGCCTGTTTCGCGCCATTCAGCCGGAAAAATACAACTACCAAATTCCAGTGGTGCTGATCACGTCAAAAAGCAACAGCAGCTCACCTCTGGCCAAGGCCACTATTGAGGAGTTACAGCGCTGTCATCGGGATTAATTCAGTGAAAGCCTGGCAACATCAAGCTATCACTGGCATTGTAAGCCAGCGGCAGGCTCAGCCTTTTTAGAGCTGTTAATTTGTTGCTGACTATCCAGCAGATTAGTGTCATGTGGCGACAGCTTCAGGGCTGCTTCAATTAGGCTGGTGGCTTTCGCCTTGCAGCCTTGTTCACTTAATAACACAGCGTAATTGTTCAGATAGGATATTTCCTGCTGCGCATAAGGCAGGCCTTTTTCAAACCAGAGGGCCGCTTCTGCGGGCTGGCTGGAGAAATAATGATTACCCAATAAAAAATAAGGGAGCCAATAATCTGGCCACTGGGTAGTCGCGGTTTTTAGCGCTGTTACGCCGTTATCAACCTGTTGGGTAGTGAGTAAATCCTGACTGGCTTTGGTGTAGATAAAGGGCTCCAGCAGCGGACTTGTTTTGCCTGGCGGCAACATGGCCAACAACCAATAATTCCCCCTCGCCCAGGTGCGTTCAAAGGTAGAGAAGTCCAGCCGGTAGGCTTCAGTCAGCCCTGTATGCAAAATCACTTCCTGGCGTTGCAGATCGTAGCCAATCACCACCGCATAATGCCACTGTGGATACCAGGCGATAGAGTTGTTTTGCAGCACTATCACAGGAATGTTTTCTGCCACCAGACTTAACAATTGGTGCATGGTACCGCGCTGTGCGTAAGCAACCAGCCCCAGTTGTCGTGTTGCTGCGGCCATTTCAATTTGCAGAGTGCCTTGCAACCCCGGAATAAAAGTAGCGGGCGCTATAGTGGCAGGGTCTTTGTTCAGCCCATAAAAACCAGCCACTTCAGCTAAGGTCGTTGGGCCGCAAAAATACTCTTGCTGCGGATAAAAGGGGACTTCCGGGATAAGATGAGAGGAAGCTATAGCTGGAGGCTCAACCTGTAACAGGCTGGTTTGTGGCGGCGTCTGACAGCCTGTCAGTAAAATAAACAAGCCCACCAAAAGGCAGGCTTGTCGTAGTAAAACCATCAAACTCACGGATTAAATTGGGTTGATAAAAGGGTAAACGTCTGTCAGCCCCATTAAATCTGTGACGACCACAACCACAAGCACAGTCACCACAACACCAACAATGCCACCTGCAGGCATTTCATTCATTTGACTGTTCAGCGCATTCAGCTCTTCGGCAGTCATGTTAGCGATACGTTGTTTGGCATCAGCAGGGCTTACCCCCAGTTCAATCAGCTTGTTCTGCACTTCGGCACTGTCAACAAAAGACAAGACCTGCGCTTTGTTAAAGTTGAACTGCTGATGAGCGATCACTTGTTCTGAACTCACTACAGCGGCGCTCGCCTGGCTCATACCCAGGATGAATACAGGACACAGGATGCTGGCTTTTAAAAATTTATTCATCTTTATTTATCCTTAAGCTTGTTGTTTTTTATGAGAAAAAACGTTTTAGATAAATCTCAGAGAGCTAACTATTTAGCATTCATCTAAGCTGCAGAGTAAAGCATCCATCCGCTATGCGCAACAAAGCTCAAAAAGCGCTGCCTGGATGGATAAAGAAGTAACTGCAGCTGTCTGGAGTTTTATGCCCGGATCTCTGAATTCGGCCGCACGTCAGCAGTTGCATCTCTTACTCCCTTACAGCCAGGATAACGACTACAACCATAAAAGAAATTGCCGCTATTCGGGCCTTTTCTGGCTGTTCTCAGCTGCATATCGCTACCACATAACGGGCAACGTATATCAGCTTTTAGTTCGGATTGAGGTTCTTTGTTGCGAATGGAGTTGACCAGTAAGCGGCCATCCACCAGCACTATAGATTTACCTTCGGCGAAAGCTTTTGCATCCGGCGTAAATTCACCGCTGGTGACCACAATAGCGCCCGACGCCCCTTCAGCCATCATCACGCCATAGAGCTCACGCACTACAGTGACAGGAACCTTGCTGGCTTTCCATAATTTGCACTGCACCAGATAAGTTGCTGCGCCGTCTTTCACCCGCAAATCCACGCCGCCATCTGCACCAAAGCTGGTTTCAGCCACGCTATAGCCCAACTCCCTGAAATACTGGCCTACCAGCAACTCAAAGTCATGCCAGGACAAAGCAGCAAAAGGATCATAAGACTCTGTGTTTCTTGCAGTAGCTAACAACTTTATTCTTTTGCGCCGCGCAAAAAATGAAGCAACTGAGCCTGCAAGTAAAAAGAACGGAAAAACAAAACGGCCATAAAATCCCAAGGTCTGCAGTGCCTGATACTTGACGCCAGACAATAACTGTTCTGCATTGGTTGCAACAGGAATAGGCTGCGCCGCAAGCGAATCGAGATACCAGAACACAATAACAGCCAGCGTCACTCCAACCCACCAGGGCAAAGCTGCGGCCAGATTAAATAAATCTTCCAAAAAGTTAGTTTTCTTTCTGCGAGCCATCAGCACTCCATGCTTTGTAACTACCTCAGACCTATTGAGTCAGGTACCTTGTTGCGACCAAAAACAGAATACGGGTACAGACTATAACCGGAACTTATTTAGTTCAAGCAGGAATTCTGTAACAACATGAATGGATGATAAAAAGCAAAGGAGGCTAAGCCTCCTTTGTTGCACTACCAACTAAGAGAACTTAGGTTCTGGTAATGGATGCGCCACCATCTACTAATGAAGCTGTGCCTGTGACAAAAGAAGAGTCGTCCGAGGCCAGATAAAGCACTGAGCGGGCTAACTCTTCAGGTGTTGCGACTCGTTTTAATGCATGCAACTGAGTGACAAAAGCCTGTGATTCAGCATTGTCATTCATGCCTCTGTACATAGGCGTATCCACAGCGCCTGGCAATACTGCATTTACCCGTACATTCTGTGGACCAAACTCAGAGGCTAACGCCTTAGTTAAACCAATCAAGCCTGCTTTACTGGCGGCGTATGCCGCTACACCAGGGAATGCAAAGCTATAACCGACAAAAGTAGAGGTAAAAATGATGGAACCGCCACCTTGTTTAATCATTTCAGGAACCTGATGTTTAGCGCCTAAAAACGCGCTGGTCAGGTTGGTTTCCAAAGTTTCAGCAAAACCCAAAGCTGATACTTCTGTACTGGCGCCCATTTCGCCCAAAGTACCGGCGTTGTTATAAGCGATATCCAAACGGCCGTATTGACTGACAGCTAAAGCCACTAAGGCTTTGGCGTAGTCTTCAGACACCACATCACCAGAGAGCGCAACAGCTTCGCCGCCTTCTGCTTTAATTTCTGCCACTAAGCTTGCCAGCTCGCTTTCGCGACGCGCCCCTACTACTACTTTTGCTCCTTCACGGGCAAATAACAAGGCTGTTGCACGGCCAATGCCTGAACTTGCACCTGTCACTATTGCTACTTTATCCGTTAATTTTTTCATCATCTGTGCCTCAATTTAAGTTAAATCAGGTCACCTGACCTGCTTGAGATCTACTATATTGAATAGCTTTTAATAGATGAAGGCAGCGAATATAAAGGTATTATTCATTTTTTATGAATGGTTTTAGCAACAGAAGGCATACCAATGGACAGACTACGAGCCTACGAAATTTTTATGACTGTGGTAAACAAAGGCAGCTTTAATAAAGCAGCCGATTTGCTGGATACCTCACCGGCAAATGTCACCCGCTATGTCAATGATCTTGAAGCCTATTTAGGCTGCAGACTACTGAACCGCAGCTCCCGTAAGTTATCGCTGACAGAAAGCGGTGAAGCGCTGTTTGAACGCTGTAAGTCGATACTGGCGGAAGTGGCAGAAACTGAAGCCCTGGTGTCTTCAGCCGCTTTGCAACCAAGGGGCAGGCTGAGAATTAATGCGCCTTTAAGTTTTGGTATTTTACATCTGGCGCCTTTATGGCCTGAATTTAGCCGTCGTTACCCAGAGCTGGAACTGGATATTTCGCTGATTGACCGGGTGGTGGACATAGTGGAAGAAGGTTATGATTTGGTAATCCGCATCTCGCGCTCAGGTTCGGTCAATCACGCAGCGCGTAAACTGGCCAGCTCACATAATGTGTTATGCGCCTCTCCTGCTTATCTGCAGCGACACGGCACGCCTCAAACACCGGACGATTTAAAAGAACACGAATGCATCATTTACGCCTATTCGGGCGACGAGTGGAGTTTTACCGACAATAACGGCAAAACCCATCAGGTAAAAGTAAAAGGCAAAGTACACACCAACAATGGCGATACAGCTCGAGCCATGGCGCTTTGTGGCTCCGGCATTATCTGGCAGCCTACTTTTCTGATCGGCCCGGATTTAGCCTCCGGCGCTTTAGTGCCTCTGCTGCCAGACTACAAATTGCCCGACATCGATGTGCTGGCGATGTACCCAAGCCGACGGCATTTAAGTGTCAAAGTCAGGATGATGATCGACTTTCTGGTGGAAGCTTTTGCCGGAACTGCGCCCTGGGACCACAAAGGAAAATAGAAAAAAGAAAATAGCGGAAGAAAATAAAAGGGCCTGATTTGCAGGCCCCGGAATTTTACAATTGGCTCATACCACCATCAGCAATCAGTTCGGTGCCGACAATAAAGGCAGAGTCTGACGACGACATAAACAGCACTGTTTTCGCCAGCTCGTCTGAAGTACCAAAACGGTTCAGCGGAATTTGCGCCTGAATAGCTTTCGCCATCTGATCCAGTTGGGCCGTTTCCATGCCCAAACGGCCATACAGTGGCGTGCTGACAGGACCAGGGCTGACTACATTGACCCGCACACCCAGTGGCAACAGTTCTGCCGACAAGGTTTTAGCAAAGGAAATCAGCGCTGCTTTACTGGCTGCATACACAGAAGAAGAAGGCATGCCGATATGTGCATTAATAGAGCCGTTTAAGACAATGGCGGCACCAGGATTCAGCAGCGGCGTCAGCGCCTGTATAGTAAAAAACGCACCTTTGACATTGACGTTAAAAGTATGGTCCCACAAGCTTTCGTCTATAGCCGAAAACGGCGCAAACTTGGCAATACCGGCATTTAGGAAAATGGCGTCCAGTTTGATGCCCTGCTCAGTCAAAGTACGGGCCAATTCGCCAGCCGCTTTAATATCACCTTGATCATTCTGCAGGGCTATGGTGTTTGCGCCTATCAGGGTTTTCGCCTGGTCCAGCGTTGCCAAATCACGGCCTGTAATAACAACACGAGCGCCCTCTTGAGCATATTGAATGGCTGTCGCTAGACCAATACCGCTGTTGCCACCTGTCACTAACACTGTTTTGTTGGTAAATCTGTTCATATCTAACTCCTGATTCTGTTGGGTTTAGCTTTCGCGCCTGCTGTTGTCGGCTGCGTTGCTTGTTAAAAAACTACCCTACATGCGATGAGCAACTTAGGTCACAAGGCTAACTCGTAGGCAGTGAGTGAACTATAAACAGTCAGAACTTCTGAAACAAACCCACAACTATTGATGATCCGTTCAGCTTTTGTGAATGATGAAGAGGATATAGACAGAGCCATTTTTGAAGCTATTGGTTAAAGCTTCGCCGTTGGGGCAAGGGAATAGTGGAAATTTTAATAGTGTCTTGGTCTTAGATTTGGGGATAGGTCACAGCGCTGAAAAAGGTGTCTACCATCCGGTTGAGATCATGTTATTTCGTAAGGGGGATACATGGTACTTTGCATACATCACCGACTTTAAATACGTCGGTCAAGAGCAAGACGTTGAACTGGCTAAAGACTTAGATTTTGACTTTCAGGCGGGTGTGTTTCAGACCTTATACGGGTATTACCCGATAGAGGAAGAGTTAGATATCTATCCGGTGTGGGAAGAGAACTTTATTAATTACTGGCAGGACTTTGAAGTATTTGAATACAAAGTAGCTACCTGACGTAGCTACTTAATTATTTGCCGCTGCTCATTGTGTTGACTGGGTTTAGCGATAACTTAAACCCACTCTTCCCCAAGGCTCTCAGCCTGAGCCAGCACCAGCTGAATAGCTTCGTCTGCCATATCTGGCGGGTACTTGTACTTGCGCAATATGCGTTTGACCATCAGTCGTAAACGTGCACGCACGCTTTCGCGTTTGCTCCAGTCGATGGTGATGTTTTTGCGCAAATTGTCTGTCAGTTCGTGGGCTATTTTCTTCAGCGTATCGTCGCCCAACTCCAGTACTGCGGCTTCGTTATTGGCCAGAGCATCATAGAATTTCACCTCATCGTCGGTCAGACCAAGCTCTTCGCCACGTTTGGCCGCCTCTCGGAACTTCTTCGCCATATCCACCAGCTCTTCCATCACCTGCGCAGTTTCAATGCTGCGGTTTTGATAACGGGTGACTACGTTACTCAGTAGCTCTGAAAACTTCTTCTGCTGAATCACGTTGGTCGAAAAGCGGGATTTAATCTCACCTTCCAGTAAGCGTTCCAGCAATTCAACCGCCAGATTTTTCTCCGGCAAGTTCTGCACTTCGGCTAAAAATTCATCATCCAGCAAGCCAATATTGGGTTTATCAAGCCCTACCGCTGCAAAGATATCAACCACTTGGTCGGACACTATCGCCTGACCAATGATTTGCCGAATAGCCAGTTCCTTTTCTTCGTCGCTACGTTTTTTATCTGTGGTATCACGTTTGATGAGGATCACCTTCACTGCTTGCAGGAAGGCGACCTCTTCACGTACGGCTTTGGCTTCATCCATAGTGCAGCACAAACTAAAGGCTTTACTCATGGCCAGCGCATTATCAGCAAATCGCTTTTTACCGTCTTTTAAGCCCAAAATATGGTTAGCCGCACCAGCCATCAGTTTATGGCTACTGAGCGAGAATTCGCTGTAATCAAAGCCGTGCATCAAACCGCGCAGTATATCGAGCTTTTCTTCCAGCACAGCCCAAGCCTCAGCAGTATCGACCGTTGGCTTACCTCTGCCGTTACTGGCTGTGTATTCCTTTAGTGCTGACTTAAGTTCGTTGGCTATGCCGATGTAATCGACCACCAAGCCACCTTGTTTGTCACGGAACACGCGGTTTACCCGAGCGATGGCCTGCATCAGGTTGTGGCCTTTCATCGGCTTATCGACATACAGCGTATGCACACAAGGCGCATCAAAGCCTGTGAGCCACATATCGCGCACTATGACTATTTGCAGTGGGTCTTTTGGATCTTTAAAACG
>NZ_JAIWOI010000086.1 GCF_020217005.1 Rheinheimera sp.
GCCGTGATTAAATACAACGGCGCTATGGATAACAGCGCGCCTGTGGTGTTGGTTGGCAAAGGTTTAACCTTTGACACAGGCGGTATCAGCATCAAGCCAAGCGATGCGATGGACGAAATGAAATACGACATGTGTGGCGCAGCTTCAGTGCTGGGCACTATGCATGCAGTGGTTAGCTTAGGTTTGCCTATTAATATGGTGGCGGTGCTGGCTGGCGCTGAAAACATGCCGGATGGCCGCGCTTATCGCCCGGGTGATATTTTAACTACTATGTCAGGCCAAACCGTGGAAGTGTTAAACACAGACGCTGAAGGCCGTTTAGTGCTGTGTGACGCTTTAACTTATGTTGAGCGTTTTGACCCTGACGTGGTGATTGACGTCGCCACCTTAACAGGGGCTTGTGTGATTGCTTTGGGTAAACACGCTTCAGGTTTGTTAAGTAACCATAACCCACTGGCGCATGAAATTTTAAACGCGTCGGAACAAAGTGGCGACAGAGCCTGGCGTTTACCGTTGTGGGATGACTATCAGGATCAGCTGGAAAGCCCGTTTGCGGATTTCAGTAACTTAGGTGGCCGCGCCGCAGGTACTATTACCGCCGCTTGTTTCCTGTCGCGCTTCACCCGTAAATACAACTGGGCGCATTTGGACATTGCCGGTACTGCATGGCGCAGTGGTGGTAAAGACAAAGGTGCAACAGGCCGCCCTGTGGCTATGTTGACCCAGTTTTTAATTAACCGTGTCGGAACCGACATCGAGGGATAACAGTGCCTCAAGTCAGTTTTTATCTGCTGCCCGACCAGGCTGCAGAAGCTGAATTACAGCTGGCGTCAGAGCCAGCTTTTTTTCATGTAGCAGCACAACTATGCGCCGACTTTTATCAGGCCGGACAGCGGGTTTTTGTGTTCTGCCAAAATCAGGCGGACGCCGAACTGCTGGATGAGGTATTATGGCGCTTTGATCCAGAGCGATTTGTACCACACAATCTGGCGGGCGAAGGCCCGGCACGAGGCGCTCCGGTGGAAATCAGCTGGCTGCCGCCAGGCAACGCCAGACCGGTTTTAATTAATCTGTCAGCAACAGTGCCGCCTTTTAGTCAGCGTTTTCAACAGATTATCGAATTTGTTCCAGCCGAAGAACAGTTAAAGGTTCAGGCGCGGGAACGGTTCAAATTTTATCGCCAGTCGGGGTTAACCCCGCAAACAGTGCAGCTCTGATGGCCGGCCTGCGTTTTTAGTGAGAGTTTCAGGTAACGAAGATGGAAAAGACATTTAACCCGAGTCAAGTTGAACAAGCCATGTATCAGGCATGGGAAAGCAAAGGCTATTTCAAGCCAAGTGGTGATAACAGCAATGGTGCTTATTGCATCATGATCCCACCACCAAACGTGACCGGTAGCCTGCATATGGGCCATGCGTTCCAGCAAACCATTATGGATGCCTTAACCCGCTACAAGCGTATGCAGGGCAAAAACACCTTATGGCAGGTTGGTACTGACCACGCTGGTATCGCCACACAGATGGTGGTGGAGCGTAAACTGGCTGCTGAAGGCAAACCAGACCGCCATGCTATGGGTCGCGACGCTTTTATTGAAAAAGTATGGGAATGGAAAGCCGAATCAGGTGGCACCATCACCGAACAAATGCGCCGTTTAGGCAACTCTGTCGATTGGGACAAAGAGCGTTTCACTATGGACGCTGGCCTGTCGAATGCAGTACAGGAAGTCTTTGTCCGTTTGTATCAGGACGACCTGATTTACCGTGGCAAACGCCTGGTGAACTGGGATCCGAAGCTGCATACGGCTATTTCTGATTTAGAAGTAGAAAACAAAGAACAAAAAGGCCACCTGTGGAACTTACGGTACCCGCTGGCCGATGGTGTGACGACAGCGGATGGCAAAAACTACATCGTAGTAGCCACTACCCGTCCTGAAACTATGCTGGGCGATACAGGTGTAGCAGTCAACCCGGACGATGAGCGTTACCAGTCCCTGATTGGTAAAGAAGTGCTGCTGCCGCTGGTGAATCGCCGTATTCCAATTCTGGCGGACGAACATGCAGATAAAGACAAAGGCACAGGCTGTGTAAAAATCACGCCAGCTCACGACTTTAACGACTACGAAGTAGGCAAACGTCATCAGTTGCCGATGATCAACGTGATGACAGCGGACGCCACTATCCGCACTGAAGGCGAGTGTTTCTTCCCGAATGGCGAAGCCAACCCTGCGCATAACGCCCTGATCCCGGCTGAATTCCAGGGCCTGGAGCGTTACGCCGCCCGTAAAGCCATAGTAGCGGCTTTTGATACAGCTGGCCTTCTGGACAAAGTAGAAGATCACAACAACACCCTGCCGTACGGCGACCGTTCTGGTGTGGTGATTGAGCCTTTACTGACAGACCAATGGTATGTGCGTGTTGCGCCTATGGCGAAAACCGCCATTGAAGCTGTGGAAAACGGCGACATTCAGTTTGTACCTAAGCAGTACGAAAACATGTACTACAGCTGGATGCGTGACATTCAGGACTGGTGTATCAGCCGTCAGCTGTGGTGGGGTCACCGTATTCCTGCCTGGTACGACGAAGCGGGCAAAGTGTATGTAGGTCGTGATGAAGCTGAAGTACGTGCTAAGCACGACTTAGGCAATGACGTGAAATTACGTCAGGACAACGATGTACTGGACACCTGGTTCAGCTCAGCGCTGTGGACCTTCTCTACGTTAGGCTGGCCTGAAAACACTGAAGATTTAAAAACCTTCCACCCGACTGACGTATTAGTCACTGGTTTTGACATTATTTTCTTCTGGGTAGCCCGGATGATTATGATGACGATGCATTTCATCAAAGATGAAAACGGTAAGCCGCAAGTGCCGTTTAAGACTGTCTATGTGACTGGCCTTATTCGTGATGAAAACGGCGACAAGATGTCCAAGTCCAAGGGCAACGTGATTGACCCGCTGGATATGATTGACGGTATTAGTCTGGACGATCTGCTGGCCAAACGCACCAGCAATATGATGCAGCCGCAGCTGGCCGAAAAAATTGGCAACCAGACCAAAAAACAATTCCCTGAAGGTATTGAAGCCAGTGGCACTGACGCGCTGCGTTTCACTTTAGCGGCGTTAGCCTCTACAGGCCGCGATATCAACTGGGATATGAAACGTTTAGACGGTTACCGTAACTTCTGTAACAAGCTGTGGAACGCCAGCCGTTACGTCACCATGATGACCGAAGAAAAAGATTGTGGACTGGCTGTTGACGGTAAAGCTGGCGATATGGAGCTGTCGTTAGCCGATCAGTGGATCATCAGCCAGTATCAGCAAACCATCAGCCAGTTCCGCGGTTATTTAGACAGCTACCGTTTTGATATGGCGGCCAATACGCTGTATGAATTCACCTGGAACCAGTTCTGTGACTGGTACTTAGAGCTGACTAAGCCTGTACTGTTTAAAGGCACCGAAGCTCAGCAACGTGGTACCCGTCATACCTTACTGACAGTACTGGAATCTTTGCTGCGTTTAATGCACCCCATTATGCCGTTTATTACCGAAGAGATTTGGCAGCGTGTTGCGCCAATGATCAGAAGCGATATCAAGCCAGGCGACAGCATAATGCTGCAAGCTTACCCTGAATTTAACCAGGCGCTGGTAAACGAAACCGCCACTGCCGATCTGGAATGGGTGAAGAGCTTTATCGTTGCTATCCGTAACGTGCGTGGCGAAATGGATATAGCACCAAGCAAGCCGTTGTCTGTACTGGTGCGTAACCTGACAGCAGATGATAGCCGCCGTTTACAAAGCAATCTGGCCTTCCTGCAGAATATGGCGAAGTTAGAAGCCATTACTGTACTGGCCGATGGCGAAACAGCTCCAGCTTGTGCAGCTCAGCTGTTGGGTAAGATGGATATTCTGATCCCTATGGCAGGCCTGATCGACAAAGAAGCTGAACTCTCCCGTATTGCCAAGCAACTGGAAAAAGCCCAGCAGGAACATGACCGCGTGGCCGGTAAACTGGCGAATGAAGGCTTTGTCGCCAAAGCGCCTGAGGCAGTACTTGCGAAAGAGCGCGAAAAACTGGCTGAAGCTTTGGAAGCGATCAGCAAGTTAAAAGCTCAGCAGGCCCAAATAGCGGCGATTTAACTACCAGGTCAATGCACTAGTAAAAGGCGGCTTTTGAGTCGCCTTTTTTATCGCTTTGATTCAGCTGTCACTTTTTCTCTTGCCAGAGTCGGCTCTGAAACGCCGCCACCCTATAGGCAGATAAACCAAAGCCGCTGCACATAATGTCACCAGACAGACAGCTATCACCAGTTGATACACAATGTAATTAGTCGCCTCCACTGAGACAAACCAGCTGGCAATCACACCACTGACAAAAAACAAAACACGTACTATCCATCCCATAGCGATACCTCAGTCAAAGGCAAGAGCAAGGTAGCAGCACCTTGCGACTCATAGCGAAAGATCCCAACAGCAACTACTTTATCCCCCTTTGCAGTATGATTTTTTGATATAGACCAGGTTATTTGAGTTTTGCACCTGCGATCCCGCCATGATCTGCCAACGCATTCTGAAAGCCATGAGGTTACGCACTAGCAAGTGCCTTACAAGCTCTCCTCATCGCAAAAAATTGTAAAGTTCCGGTAAAAAACTTGGACTGCAGAGCAATCTGCTATACCATCCGCGCCGCCTGCAGCAAGCAGTTGCAGCTTATTTATTCATTCTCAAATGGAAGAGACACCATGAAATTAAAGTTAAGCGCCTTATTGATTGCCTTCGTCGTGACTACAGCTCCAGCTCAGGCTGACTGGTTAAACGCGGTAAAAGATAGCGTGGGCAGTACACTGAAAGACACCAAAGACAGCGCCAAAACCGCTGCTTTAAATACCTCAGTGCGCACAGCTTTAGGTTTAACTGAAGGTAAATCTACTCAGGCTGCTATTGCCGAGAAACTAGGTGAGCCAGTAAGCAAAACAGAAAAGGATGGCACAAGCTTGTGGTTGTATGACGTGACCGCATTATCTGCCAGCTACCCGACTTTAACTGAACTGGTAAAAACTCAGGAAGCGGCGCAAAAGTCAGTGCAATTAAGCTTTAATGCTGACGTATTAGCTAAAGTAGAGCTGATCAACAAAGCCAAGTAATTCTTTGCTCACTGCCGCAGTCAGCGGCAGTGTTTTTTCCTCAACACTTTCTCCTGCAATGCCTGCATTTTCACTGTGTTTTACTTACACTCAGATCTTGCTAAGTAATTGAAGTTGCAGCGCGACTAAAGTGCAGTGGCTGGGCTTGCCACACCCGTTTTCTGTCCAATCCGGGGGCGAAAAGAATGTTGTCCCGCCCTATACGACTGCCTGTCACGCAGCCGAAGGGAGATTGTACAAAACATTTTTTTTGTTATTATTGCGCGCCTGAATTTAACCCGTGTAAATTCATCTTGTTGTAGACCCAAAGCTGAAAAAAATTACATGAAAAGCAATTGAACTCAGCACGGGCTCTGGCAGCTAAACCCCCAAACACTCCGTATGCAATTCATGCAACGGTTGGCTTTTATTTTTCTGGCGTAGCCAGGCTTTGTGAAGGAACCCTTTAATGGATTCACCAAGTGCCATTAGTTTGATCCCACCCGTAGTAGTGATGGCAGTCGCCATCTGGCTGAAGCGGCCTATTTTGTCGCTAGTGGTGGGCGCAGTTGCAGGTTTGCTGATGCTGTTTCCCACTCAACCTTTTGAGTTATTGAATACCTTTGCTGAGATTTCGACCAGTGTGATGCAGGATGAAACCATAGGTTGGTTGATTCTGGTCTGTGGTGGTTTTGGCTCTTTAATTGGCTTGTTGATCCATACCGGAGGCGCTGTGGCTTTTGGTCGTTCAGCCTCTAAGCTGGCTACAGGCCCCAAATCATCCATGTTTATGACCTTTGTTTTGGGCTGCATTATTTTTATCGATGATTACCTGAACGCTTTGAGCGTGGGTGAAGCGATGAAAAGAGTAACGGACAAATACAAAATATCCCGCCAGATGCTGGCTTATATAGTGGACTCCACCGCCGCCCCTATTTGCGTCATTATTCCTATTTCTACCTGGGCTATCTTTTTTGGCGGTTTACTGGAGAACAACAAAGTAGCTGAAGCAGGGCAAGGTGTGGATGTGTATATGCAAGCCATTCCATATATGTTGTATCCATGGCTGGCTGTCTTAATGGTCCTGCTGGTGACACTAAAAATCATGCCAGCCATAGGGCCAATGAAAAAAGCTGAGCTGGCTGCACAAAATGGTACGCCGCTGGATATGCTGCCAGATGTGGGTGTTGAGGCTAGCGCCAGCCATCATCCTATCAAGGGTCAGGATGTACCAGCAGGAGATCAATACGCTGTGCATTCGATGGAACAGGAGTTCGAAGACAGCAATAAACAAGGCAAGCTGCGTAACTTCATTGTACCTATGTTGATGCTGATTGGCTTTACCATCTATTTTGATATCGATGTACTCAAAGGTCTGTTAGTCACCTTAGTACTGACTTTAGCTTTTTATTCCTACCAGCGTCTGATGCCTTTGGGTGAAATGATGGAAGTGATGATGAATGGTTTTAAGACCATGCTGCCAGCCATCTGCACCGTCATAGCGGCCTTTATCTTTAAAGATGTCTGTGACAAGTTATTGCTGCCTCAGTACGTGATTGAGAACCTGACACCTTATATGACGGCGCAGATGTTGCCCGCTATTGTATTTTTAGCTATGGCAATACTCTCCTTTGCCACTGGCTCATCATGGGGGATTTTTGCAGTATCCATTCCTATTGTGATGCCTTTGGCTTACGCGGTGGAAGCTGATATTCCTTTAGTAATAGGTGCGCTGTTATCAGCCAGCTCCTTTGGCAGTCAGGCCTGTTTCTACAGTGACTCTACTGTGTTGGCCGCCCAGGGTTCAGGTTGTAATCTGGTGTCTCATGCGATGACCCAGCTGCCTTACACTTTAATAGCGGCCAGTTTAGCTTTTATCGGCTTTATCCTGATTGCTTAAATCTTCGAAGTTCAATAATACAAGGCACCGCAAGGTGCCTTGTTCATTTCAGCTACAGGCCAAATGTATCTTGGTTATAACTTTTGGCGATATAGAAAACCTTCAGCCTTTAATCCATAAAAACGCATAAATTTATACCTCCTATCTTGTTTTTACGAAATACTGTTACAAATAAGCCAGTTAGCGAAGGTCAGATTTATAAAGTATAAATGCCCGCACCTTTATTCCATAAAGTTTTAGATAGTAAGACTTTTATGCCTAAAGACCGCTAACTATCCAGACATCCGGTTATTTCTAATTCATCTAAACAAGACCAATCCATTAGTTATTTAACTTTCTACTCAGGCCTAGAATGCGCTCACTTTCTGGCAGAGCCACTGCTCTGTAATGCAGAACCCTAAGCACAACGAGGTTTTTATGCTTCATTCAACACAAGAGTTTTTATCCGGCAACACCACACCAGAGTCCAGCAGTGCTTTGCCTGTGCTGGATCTGAGCCTGATGGATGGCACAGCCGTTGAGCAACAATCTTTTATTCAACAATTACGGGTTGCAGCCCGTGATGTCGGTTTCTTTTACCTGACAGGTCATGGTCAAACACAACAGAAACAACAGCAGATTTTAGCGCTAGCCAAACAGTTTTTTGCTTTGCCACTGGCCGACAAGCAACAAGTGCAGATGATCCACTCACCGCACTTTCGGGGTTATACAGGCTTGGGTGGTGAACTCACCCGTGGTCAGCCGGATATCCGCGAACAGTTCGATGTGATGCGGGAAGAAGCTGCACCAGCCAGGACTGATATCAGCCCGGCCTGGCAAGGTTTAATTGGTCCTAATCAATGGCCAACGGCTCTACCACAGATGAAAACTGAACTGCTGAACTGGCAACAGTCGCTTTCGGATATCACGGTAAAATTGATGCGCGCATTAATGCTGGCGTTACAACAACCAGCTGATGCTTTAGACGCCACCATCAAAGCTGGTCCTTATCAGCATATGAAGCTGATTCGTTATCCCGGTGTGGATGCCAGAGCCTCAAGCAGTAAACAAGGTGTAGGTGCTCATAAAGATCCGGGTTACCTGACCTTAGTAGTACAAGATGACCAATCAGGTTTAGAAGTGGAAACCGAACAAGGTTGGGTTAGCGTAGCCCCGCTGCCAGGCGCTTTTGTGGTCAATATAGGTGAGCTGCTGGAACTGGCGTCCAATGGCTACTTAAAAGCCACCTTGCACCGTGTGGTCAGCCCGAATTCTGGTGTAGAGCGTTACTCCTGTGCCTTTTTTATGGCGGCTCAACTGGACGCTACTGTGCCTTTATTGCAATTGCCGTCTCATTTAGCTGACGAAGCTAAGGGTCCGGCCAGTGATCCAAATAACCCATTGTTTTATCAGGTGGGCCAGAATGTGTTAAAAGGACGTTTACGTTCACACCGTGATGTGGCTGCCGCTCATTACGCGGAGCTGGCAAAAGCTGTCTAAGCTCAGCTTCACACTAAAAATCTATAGCTCCCCAAATAAATTGGAGTTGCAGTGCGACTACAAGTCGTCAACAAAGCTGCAGCTTCAGTTCTAGAGGGGAGGAAGTGACAGCCGGATTAACCCGGCTGAACTGTTAATAAAATAAAACCAAGGTTTATTATGAAATTCCGTACTTTAAGTATTCATGCCGGCCAACAACCAGACCCAAGCACCGGCGCGTTAGCCACTCCGGTGTATTTCACCAGCACCTTTAGTTACGGCACTGCCGAAGAAGGTCTGGCGCGTTTTTCCGGTCAGAATCCGGGTTATATCTACAGCCGTTTTGCCAACCCTACCACTGCAGCTTTAGAGCAAAAACTGGCAGCACTGGAAGGGGCAGATGAAGCTTTAGTAGTGGCCAGCGGTATGGCCGCTGTCAGCGCCATAATGTATGCACTGACCAATGCCGGAGATGAAGTGGCTTTTATCGACCCGGTTTATGGCGGTACTGATGCCTTTTTACGTAATACCTTAACCCGTGCCGGAGTGACCTTAAGCCGTTACAGCAGCGATCAAGACTTTGCCGAACGGGTGAAACCCAATACCAAAGTGGTGTTATTTGAACCTATCACCAACCCCACCTTAAAAGTGATCGATACCCGTATTGTGGTGGAAGCAGCCCGTAAAGTCGGTGCGCTGGTCATTTGTGACAATACCTTTTTAACCCCTTATTTATTCCGCCCGCTGGAAATTGGCGCCGATATTGTGATGCACAGCGGCACTAAGTACCTGTCTGGCCATGGCGATATTATTGCCGGCATAGTGGCAGGACGCAGCGAGCTGATGCAAAAAATTCGTACTGTGGCCCTGAAGCATATAGGTTCGCCTATAGGCCCACAGGAAGCCTATTTATTGCAACGAGGCGTAAAAACTCTGACTTTACGGATGGATGCTCATATCGAAAACGCCCGCAAAGTGGCGGACTTTTTAGCGGCTCATCCTAAGGTGGCCAAAGTCTATTACCCGGGTCATGCCAGTCATCCGGGCCATAGGGCTATTGCCGACACTGCCAGTGGTTTTGGTGGCATGGTGGCTGTGGATATCCAGGGTGGTTTTGCCAAAGCTGCCGTATTTTTAAATCATCTGCAGTTGTTCGCGCAGGCCGTGAGCTTAGGTGATGTGGAAAGCTTAGCTTGTCACCCAGCCAGTACCACACACGCTGCTATGACAGCTGAAGATAGACAAAAAGCCGGCGTTACGGAAAATCTGGTGCGCCTGAGCATAGGTGTGGAAGATGCCGATGATCTCATTGCGGACTTAGCTCAGGCTTTGGCGCAGCTATAAAAATGGGGTCAGAACACATAAGTTACGCATAACTTATGTGTTCTGACCCCAATTTCATTTCTTATTCATTTCAGAACTATCAAATACGAATTTCTTTCTTTTTAAGAATATAAATATCCTCTACATTCATCTCAAGCGTCCAGACGGCTAAAACTTCACTTAAGCACAGTCGCTGGATCC
>NZ_JAIWOI010000087.1 GCF_020217005.1 Rheinheimera sp.
GAAGCCGCCACAACCAGTGCTTCGTAAAAAATAAAAAAACATCCAGGAACACAAAAACAAAAAACAGACTGACCGGAACGCCGGAAGTTATTAAAAAACTTTCGGAGACTATGATGTCAGCTCAATACACTCAATATTACGGTTTACACAGTAAAGCCAGAACCAGCCCAACCCGTTTCTACAAAGCCTTTCAACTGGCCAGCCTTACCGCAGCTTTGTTGGTCAGCTTACCCAGTCAGGCCGGTTTCCCGAGCATTTACGGCAAAATTAATGTCAGTGCCCAGCAGTACAATTTCGAAAAGCTAAATTTCGCTCAAACCACGCCAGCCACTACTCCGGTCAGCTATCTGCATACTGGAGCGACCAGCCTGGCTGATGAACTGGACAACACCTCTGTCGAAAGCAACGCATCGCGTTTTGGGATTCGTGGTGATTTAGACGTGTCTGCCGATCTGAAAATCATCTATCTGGTGGAATACGGCATAGACGTCGACAACGGTACCAACAGTAATAGCCGTGAGCTGACCCAACGTAATATCTACGCAGGTTTGCAAGGAAAATGGGGGACCTTACTTATCGGCAAAAACGATACTCCGCTGAAAACCCTGCAAACCAATACGGTCATACGCGGCGACATCGATAGATTTAACGACGCAGCGCTAGCCGATATCGGCAGTTATCTGGTTGGTGAAAACCGCGCTGATAACGTCATTCAATACAACTCAGCTATTTTCCTTGAAGGTTTCGAATTCAGTTTTGCCGCTATTCAAAGCGAAGAAACAGGCATAGCAGTCAACGCCAACAATCCACAGGATGACAGTGATTTAGCCAGCGGTTATTCCAGCGCTTTAACTTACGGTAAATCCAAATGGTTTGTTGGTGTTGCCATCGACAGCAACGTGGCGACCACTGATGCAGTCCGGGTGTTAGGCGAAGTATCTGTTGGCCCGGTGAAATTAGGGGCTATTTACCAAACCGCTGAAGCCCATAAAGACACAGACCGTATTGGTCCTTTCTCGACTTTTGTTGGCTCCCCGGTCTCCACTGCAGGTGCACAAAATGGCCTGAACCCTATCAGCGAATGGGACGGTGCTTCAGGCAATGCCTTTATTGAACAGGATGGTTATGTGCTGAACGCGGCATGGAAAGTCGCAGGCCCATGGACAGCCAAAGCTCAATACGGCAGCTCAACCTCAACACCAGCCAACAGCAGCTACGGCGATGTGGATCTGACGGCTCTGGCCCTGGGTGTGGATTACAAATTAAGTGACGCCGCACGGCTTTACAGCTACTACGCCCAGTTAGAAACCGAAGGTGACAGAGCCATTGGCACGGTAAAACCTAAAGACAGCACTTTGGCTGTTGGTCTGGATTTTAGATTCTAAACCCTATTTAAACAGGAACATTCTATGCAAAGCATCAAAAGTAAATTAGTACTGGCCGCAACAGTACTGACCTTAAGTTCAGGCTTAATGGCCAAAGATATTACCTTACTGAATGTGTCGTACGACCCGACCCGTGAGCTGTACCGGGATTACAACAAAGCCTTCTCGGCTTACTGGCAGCAAAAAACCGGTGATACTGTCAAAATTGAACAATCGCACGGTGGTTCAGGCAGCCAGTCCCGTTCTGTGATTGATGGCTTAAGAGCAGATGTAGTGACCTTAGCTTTGTCCGGCGACATAGACCCGCTGGCGAAAATTGGTAAGTTACTGCCAGAAAATTGGGAAAGCCGCTTAGCTGACAGCAGCGCGCCTTACACCTCCACTATTGTGTTTCTGGTGCGCAAAGGTAATCCAAAAAATATTAAAGACTGGGACGATTTGGTCAAAGAAGGGGTGGAAGTCATCACGCCGAATCCAAAAACCTCAGGCGGCGCCCGCTGGAACTATTTAGCAGCCTGGGCTTATGCCGAACAGAAATACGGCTCCGATGACGCCGCCAAAGACTTCGTTGGCAAGCTGTTTAAAAACGTGCCTGTACTGGACTCAGGCGCCCGTGGTTCAACCACCACGTTTGTGCAGCGTGGTATAGGGGATGTGTTATTGGCCTGGGAAAACGAAGCCTTTTTGGCAGTGAATGAATTAGGCAAAGACAAGATTGAAATCGTCGTGCCGTCTTTGTCTATTCTGGCTGAACCTTCTGTCGCAGTAGTGGATAAAAACACTGAAGCCAAAGGCACCACCGAAGTAGCTACAGCCTACCTGCAGTATCTGTACAGCAAAGAAGGTCAGCAACTGGCAGCCAAACATTACTACAGACCTCGCGACAAAGCAGTGGCAGCAGAGTACAGCAAACAATTCCCACAACTGAAGCTGGTGACTATTGCCGACTTTGGTGGCTGGCAAAAAGCCCAACCAGAACACTTTGGTGATGGCGGCATCTTTGACCAGATTTATAACTAGCCAACACAACAAACAAAAAAGCGACAGTATGCAGCTGTCGCTTTTTGTCATATTCCCAGAAGTAAGCAGAGCTGCAGCGCGGCATTGTAGGGGCAGGGTTTATCCCTGCCCGCCTGGCGTCAGAATCAAGGCGCCATAGGCACAATGCCGACAAAGCTGCAGTTTTATCTACAAAAGGGATAACCACAAAGGAGGATCCTTGCAGTGACCAAATCATCCTGGCTAAAACCCAGCGTATTACCCGGCTTTGGCTTATCCCTGGGCTTTGCCACCTTTTATTTGAGCCTGATAGTGCTACTACCTTTAGCCGCTTTATTGGGCCATAGCCTGACGTTAAGTTGGGCTGAATTCTGCAAAGTAGTAGCCAGCGACAGAGCTATCGCCAGTTATCAGCTGACTTTTGGCGCCTCTTTTGTGGCCGCTGCTGTCAATCTGGTGTTTGGTCTGATAGTGGCCTGGGTGTTAGTACGCTACAACTTTTTTGGTAAAAAGCTGATTGATGCCTTAGTCGACTTGCCCTTTGCTTTACCTACAGCTGTAGCAGGCATTGCCCTGACAGCTATTTATGCCCCCAATGGCTGGATAGGTCAGCACTTAAACGCTTTGGGCATTAAAGCCGCGTACAGTCCATTAGGTGTGACTTTAGCGCTGATTTTTATTGGCCTGCCTTTTGTCGTGCGCACAGTGCAGCCTGTACTGGAAGACTTAGAAAAAGAAATTGAGGAAGCTGCCGCCAGTTTAGGCGCCAACCGCTTACAAACATTCTGCCGTATTTTATTCCCTGCCCTGCTGCCGTCATTGTTAACAGGTTTTGCGCTGGCATTTGCCCGTGCTGTAGGTGAATACGGTTCTGTGGTCTTTATCAGCGGCAATATGCCAATGAAAACTGAAATTACGCCGCTACTGATCATGACCCGCTTAGAGCAATTTGATTATGCCGGTGCTGCAGCTCTGGGCTCAGTGATGTTATTGATTTCTTTTATTTTATTATTGCTTATTAACCTGCTTCAACACTGGAGCAATCACAGACATGGAGCTAAAGCATGAGCAGCATCCCACTCGTTTCCCCTCATCCGGCCGCTGCAGCTTTACGTACAGCCACCACTGAGCCTCTATGGGTCCGTTTGCTGCTGACCTGCATAGCGCTGTTATTTCTGGCTTTGTTTTTGGTGCTGCCGCTTTTTATTGTGTTTAGCGAAGCTTTTGCCCGGGGTGCTGAACTGTACTGGGCGTCCATCAGCGAACCTGCTGCTTTACATGCGATTAAACTCACGCTGATAGCAGCAGCTATTGCCGTGCCCTGCAATGTGGTTTTTGGTTTGGCGGCCAGTTGGGCTATCGCCAAATTTCAGTTTAAAGGCCGGCAGCTGCTGATCACCTTAATAGACCTGCCAATAGCCGTCTCGCCTGTGATTGTAGGTTTAAGTCTGATGCTGATTTTTGGCGCAAGGGGTTATTTAGGTGACTGGCTGATGGATCATGAGGTGCGCATTATGTTTGCTGTGCCTGGCATAGTGCTGGCGACTATTTTTATCACCTTTCCTTTTGTCGCCCGTGAGCTGATTCCATTGATGCAGGAGCAAGGCCGTGAGCAGGAAGAAGCCGCTTTAACTTTAGGAGCAAATGGCTGGCAAACCTTTTTCCGTGTCACTTTACCTTCAGTGAAATGGGCTTTGTTGTACGGCGTGATTTTAGCCAACGCCCGCGCTATAGGGGAGTTTGGAGCTGTCAGTGTGGTTTCTGGGAAAATTCGCGAGCAGACCAATACTATGCCGCTGCATATTGAAATTTTGTACAACGAATATCAGTTTGCCGCCGCTTTTGCAGTATCGTCTTTATTAGCTTTATTGGCTTTAGTCACCCTATTGCTGAAATCTCTGCTTGAATACAAAGCGGCCAAAGATTTGGCCCAGGGCCGCTCGCACTAACCTCTACTCAGCCTGCTAGCTGCGGATTTCGCAGCTAGCTGGGGTATCTGCCAGAGTTTTTGCAAAAACGCTGTCGTCTTCCAGCTTGTTCTGAGCTACAGCTCCTATCAGCAAGCCTTCCTGTTCAGCCACTACTAAAGCCACCATGGTATCGCCAGTGACATTAGTGGTGGTGCGGGCCATATCAACAATACGGTCAATCGCAGCAATAAAGGCGATACCTTCCAGCGGTAAACCCACCACAGATAAAGTCACGGTCAGCATCACCAGCGCAGTGCCTGGTACACCAGCTGTGCCTAATGACGCCAATGTCGCTGTGCCAACAATCAGCAGATAATCAATCAGCTGCAGTTCAATGCCATACAGGTTGGCAATAAAGATAGCGGCAACCGCCGGATAAATACCTCCACAACCATCCATATTTATGGTGGAGCCCAAAGGTAAGACAAAACCAGCATAGTCTTTGGACACTTTCAGATCTTCAGTCACTGCTTTGTAACTGGCCGGTAACGAGGCATAACTGGAACAGGTGCTAAAAGCGACCAGTTGCACAGGGAAGACGGCTTTAAAGTAGTCAGTCACTTTCATTGCACTGAAAAAATGCACAAAACCACCATAGGTCAGGCTGATATGCAGCAAACAGCCAACATAAATAGCCAGAATAAATTTGCCCAAAGGCAGCAGCATTTCCAGACCATAAGTACCAACCACCCAGGCGATCAAGCCAAATACCCCGACAGGAGTAAACAGCAATACCAGACGGGTCACTTCAAACATCATGTCGGCGCCAGAGCGCACCACAGCAAGCATAGCTGCGCCTTTTTCGCCTATATTGCGCAGCGCCAGTCCCAACAGAATGGCAAACAACATCACGGGTAATACCTGGCCCTGCGCCATAGCTGCTATTGGGTTGGCTGGTATTAAGTCCACCAGCACCTGACTGACCGGAGGTATGACTTTTTCAGTTACCTGGGCTGCCACTAAATTCTGGCCAGTTTCAAATTGAAATGCCGTACCTACACCAAGACCTATCAGACTGGCAATCAAGGCGGTCAGTAAAAATAGCCCCACAGTTTTACTGGCAATACGACCTAAGCCTTTGCCTTGCCCCAGTGAAGTAATACTTAAAATCAGACTAAAAAACACCAGTGGGATCACCAGCATTTTAATAGCATTGATATAGGCAGTTCCCAACGGCTTTAGCAGCAACGCATCAGTACCTAAGACTAAACCCGCAATCACGCCCAGTACCATGGCAACCACGACCTGTTGCCAGAGGGCAAATTTTAAATTGATGTTTTTCATAAAAAATTCCACTGAAATAGCGGGGCAGTATAAGTGCTATACGGAGCCGGACCAATTCAGTTCAGTTCTAAGCAAGAACCAAAAGAAGCAAGACTTCAGTTTTCTGTCGCCACACTATGATATTCAATTTTGGAATATAAATAATATTTACACAAACATTTTGATCTAATAAATTGAAGTTGTTGCCGCATCTCAGTGTCAGCGAGTTGCAGCAACTACTCTGGTTTGTATGGATGTGAAATTCGTAGAGTGCAGGATGCACTATCCCCACTACGTTCTATTCCTTGTCCTGTTGTTTGCGGTCCGAAGTTTTTATCAACCTCAGTGACTGCCCCAATATACCCAAGTAACGGCAAGATGTAGAATTCAGCGGGAGATAAAAACCCTTTAGGCAAGGCAGCTGTCGGAAGCTTTAGTGGATCTAAAGCGACGACAGTTAACGCGGCATAAAGGGCTTTTAGACCCGCCATCAGGGAGTCGCCAGGCTGCCTTGCATTGCAAGCGCCCAGCGGCTCTGAAACTTACATCTTGCTGTCACTTGGGTATAAAGCCCTGTCCGTTTTGGTCAGGGCTTTTTTTATTCAGTGCCGGAACTGGCCAGACGAAAAGCAGGATCTGCTTTAGCATGGCTCCTGATATTGAACCGGAGATCAGCTATGACAGCCTTTACCCAATCTTTTTTCGCTTTACACCAACAGCCAGAACCATTGTTGCTTATTACTATCTGGGACCCAGGCAGTGCCGTATTGGCCCAGCAGCAAGGTGCAAAAGCCATTGGCACCTCCAGCGCCGCTTTAGCCTGGTCTTTGGGTTATGCTGATGGTCAGCAGCTTCCAGTTGCCGAGTTGCTGGCAGCGGTACAACGTATCCTGCGAGTGATTCAATTGCCTTTCACTGTGGATATAGAGCAAGGCTACAGTGATGAACCAACGCAAGTTGCAAAGCTGGTTTTGCAGTTGGCAGAGCTGGGGGTGGCAGGCATTAATATTGAAGATGGTACTGCAGATCCTGAACTTCTAGCGACAAAGATCCGCGCTTGCCGCATGCTGTTGGCCGGGCGGGAGTTGTTTATCAACGCCAGAACTGATGTTTATCTGGCACAACTGGCGACAGAAGCAGATGCTGTGACAGAGTGCATCAGACGGCTTGAGTTATACAAAGAGGCAGGAGCCGATGGTGCTTTTGTGCCTGGATTAACAGATTTAGCTGTGGCGAAGCAATTGAGCCTGCATTGCAGTTTGCCGCTGAACTTAATGGGCTGGTCAGAAAGCGCAACCTCTGCTGATTTAATGGCAGCGGGAGTGAAGCGCTTAAGTGCAGGCCCGGCGTTGTTTATACAAAGTTATCAGGCTTATCAGCAGGCAGTGATAAGCTTTTTGCAACCCACAGTTGCTTCAACGCCGGTGTTAAACTACTCAAAGCTAAATCAGCTGTTCAGCTAAATCCCCTCACCCAAAAAGACTTTGGTATAACGGGGCTTCACCCAGGCTTGTTGCCCCAGCGATAATCCCAGTTGTTTAAAACGATCCCTGGCCAGCTCAACATGGATCAGTTGCTGGCTGTCTTTGGCTAATAATTCCAGCCGGACATTGGGGCCTACTATGGTGATCAGATCGACTTTAGCTTCCAGCGCTTCGTCCACTGGTTTTAACAACAGATCAATTTCATGCGGCCTTACATAAGCAAAACCGTTTTCTTCCTGCTCGTTGCTAAACTCTGGCGAGGCGACAGACAACTGGCCAATCTCAGCTTTACCTTGTTTCACTCTGGCATGAAACAGATTCACATTACCTAAAAACTCATACACAAAAGGATTAGCCGGATTGTCGTACACTTGCTCTGGTGAACCTTGTTGCTCTATCCGGCCTTTGTTCATCACCACAATTTTGTCCGCCACTTCCAGTGCTTCTTCCTGATCGTGAGTGACAAACACGCTGGTGACATGAATTTCATCATGCAGTCGGCGTAACCATCGCCTTAACTCAGCTCTTACCTTAGCGTCCAAAGCGCCAAAAGGCTCGTCCAGCAGCAGTACTTTGGGTTCTACCGCCAAAGCCCGGGCTAAGGCAATACGCTGGCGCTGACCTCCGGAGAGCTGGGATGGATAGCGGTCTGCTGTCCAGTCCAGTTGCACCAGCTCAAGCAAATGCTGCACTTTTTTACGGATAAGCTCCGGCGAAGGACGGTATTTTTTCGGTTTGACTGTTAAACCAAAAGCCACGTTTTCATACACTGTCATATGTTTAAACAATGCATAGTGCTGAAACACAAAACCTACACCACGCTCGGACACATGGCGCGCGCTGATATCCAGATCATCAAAATGGATGCTGCCACTGTCGGCTTGCTCTAAGCCGGCAATAATACGTAATAAGCTGGTTTTACCTGAACCTGAAGGACCAAGTAAGGCGGTGAGTTCACCGGTCTGAATGGATAAACTGACATTATCGACGGCGACAAAGTCGCCAAATTTTTTATTGATTTGTTCTATTCGGATGCTCATAGTTGCGCTCTGAGTTCAGGTTGTCGCCAGCCCGGTTTGTGCGGTAGTGGCTCAACATCACTTCAGATCCGGTGGTCCGGTGCGCCGAAGCAAGAGAAAAAATGGATTCCCTGAGTCATTGCAGTTGCGGCAAGACGACCAGTGAATGAATCCCTATCAACACAACGACCAGTGTGATTGGGGTGATAGAGCTTGGTCAACACAGCAGCAGCTTCAAGTACGGCGGGTAGGTTCACTGAGGGACACAGTCTGAACCATTAAGACTAAGGTTTATCCAGACGTAGTTTTTCGTTTTTTTCCAACTGCACTAATTTGCCCTGATGAAACACCAGTTCAATAGAACCAAACTCAACCCGGCCCACCAGTTTTTCCAGTTTATCCAGCAGTTGGTTCAGCAAATCAGCAGATATTTCTTTTGCCGCCATGTGTTTTCTCCTTAAAGACATCTCTATGTCTCTAAGCATTAAAGCAGAGCTGGTTAATAACTTAAAATACTTTAAAGTAGCAAGGTTATACGAAAAGGAAATATAAGAGCGCGAAAATAAAAATGGGGTCAGATCACATTAGTTATGCGTAACTAATGTGATCTGACCCCATTTTCAGTAGCTGTTAGTGGCGTGGAGCTTCGTCGCCGTCGTCTTCGTCATCTTCGAAGTCATCGCCGTCTTCATCTTCGCCACCTTCAAAGTAGGTGCCCCAGCCGTCGTATTCCACACCAAACTTCTGCGCTAAGGCTTCCAGTTTGATCGCGTCTGCTGTGATGCTGGCGCCGTCCAGAGACTGTTCACGAATAGCGTCGAATACCCAGGCGGTGCCGCCTTCTTCAAATTCAACTTCTTCGGCGTCTGTCACTTCGTAACCTAATTTAAAGACTTCTACAGCCAGTTTTTCTAAACGGGCAAAATCTTCATGGTAAAAATGGTGTTCTATGGTGTATTCCGCATCCGGATCGCTGCCATCTTCCATCAATGCAGCTATGGTGTCTTCAGTAAATTCTTGCCAGTTTTCCATGATATTACCCCGTGACAGTCAATGAGTCGGCAGTGTAGTCGGTTGCCACTTCGCTATCAAGCTGCTTGATCTTATCTGCCATCTGTTGCCGTATTGTTTCAGCCAGTTCACGGGCCGGAGTTCCTTCTGGTTGGATTGGCGGCATAATCTCAATAATGACTCTGCCGTTATTCCATTTATTTAACTTCACTTTGTTGGTGCTGCTCATACAAATAGGGACCAGCGGCACATTGGCCTGTTGGGCTATATGAAAAGCGCCGGTTTTAAATGGCAATAAACCACGACCATAACTACGGGTGCCCTCAGGAAAGACCCACACCGAAACTTTATCCTGCACTATACGATCGACTGCGCCTTGCATAGTGCCCACAGCTTTGGATTTGTTGGCTCTGTCGATCAAAATGTTACCACTAAGCCAGTACAGCTGACCAAAAAATGGGATCCATTTCAGGCTTTTTTTGCCTATGGTGACAGTGCCAGGTAACAAGGCTTTGCTGATAGTGAATAAATCGTAGTTATTCTGATGGTTAGCTAAGAATACACAAGGCATAGCGGCTTTGACTTCGGGAGACTGACGCACTTCGACTTTTAAACCAAAGATCCAGGAAGCCCAGCCATACCAGGCTGAAAACAAAGCCACATTAGGGACATAAAAAGGAAGAACCAGACAGATCAGCAAACCCACTAAGGCACTGAATACAATAAAAATGGCGACCAGCACCAGACGTATAATGGCTAACACAAAAAAGGCCCCTGTAGTTTACAAGGGCCAGAGTATAACGGTTTGGCGCCATAAGTCTGGTTTGATCTGTTTCCCCCGTCGTACTTGACGCTGCAGCTTTGTTGAC
>NZ_JAIWOI010000088.1 GCF_020217005.1 Rheinheimera sp.
TGCGCCTTCCCGCCCCAATCACATAGTGAACTATGCTCCTGGGGTCGTGCTGACTTGTCGCCTCGCTGCAACGCCAATTACTTAGGGGAAATAAGTCGTACTTGACGCTGCAGCTTTGTTGACTGCGCCTTCCCGCCCCACTTACATAGGGAAAATAGGTTGTGTTTGACGTTTAAAATAGACGGCGGGGATAGACCCCGCCCCTACAATGAACAAATCTAATTACTGTAGGGGCGACCTTTATGGTCGCCTGCAAAGCAAGCCCAAGGGTCTATTCCGAGGTATCGCCAGCCACTTCACCTGTAAGCAGCTCGTCAATCCGCTGCAAACCCCGGGGTAACTTGTTACCACGACGGCCACGTTCCCCTATGTAATGAGCTAAGTCGTCCACCTTGATGGTCATTTTGCGTTTACCAGCTACTAAAGTCACAGCGGTAGCGGCAGGCACAACAGTCAGTAGTTTCAGGTACTCTTCGCGACTGGCGGCACGGGCTGATGGAATAGACAAAATCTTATTGCCTTTACCTTTGCTCAGCTGCGGCAAATCGGCCACAGGGAATACCAACATCCGGCCTTCGGTGCTGATGGCGACCACTAAGTCCGTTTCCGGATTTTTGATCGGGATAGGCGGTAGTACTTTGGCACCGGTCGGCAAACTTAATACCGCTTTACCTGCTTTATTACGGCTGACTAAATCGGCAAAAGTACCGACAAAACCATAACCAGCATCGCTGGCCAATAATAACTTCTGGCTGTCTTCGGCCATCAGGACATGCTCAAAAGTTTCACCTGCCACCAGCGTAAAGCGGCCTGTCAGTGGCTCGCCCTGACCACGGGCTGAAGGAAGATCATGGGCTTCTGCGGCAAAGCTGCGCCCGGATGAGTCGATAAAAGCGGCGTATCTGTTGCTGCGACCCATAGCAGCAGCTTTAAAACCATCCCCTGCTTTGTATTGCAGGCTATTACCGTCGACATCATGGCCTTTGGCGCAACGCACCCAGCCTTTTTCCGACAGAACTACAGTCACAGCTTCGCTTGGCAGTAATTCTTTTTCGCTTAAAGCTTTTGCTTCTTCACGCTGCACTATGGGGCTTCTGCGGTTATCACCGTATTTTTCAGCATCGGCCAGCAGCTCTTCTCGGATCAGTTTGGTCAGCTTTTTCTCTGAACCTAAAATACCTTCTAAATAATCACGTTCTTTTTCCAGCTCAGCCTGTTCGCCACGGATTTTCATCTCTTCAAGCTTAGCTAAGTGACGTAATTTTAATTCCAGTATGGCTTCAGCCTGGCGTTCAGAAATGCCAAAGTGCGACATCAATACAGGCTTTGGCTGGTCATTTTCACGGATGATTTTGATGACTTCATCAATGTTCAAAAAGGCAATTAATAAGCCTTCTAATACATGCAAACGATCCAGCACTTTATCTAAACGGAACTGCAGGCGACGACGCACTGTATCGCGGCGGAATAACAGCCATTCAGACAAGACTTCCAATAAGTTCTTCACTCGTGGCCGCTGATCCAGGCCCAGAATGTTCAAATTCACTCTATAGCTTTTTTCCAAATCCGTAGTGGCAAACAAATGTGCCATTAGCTGTTCCACGTCTATGCGGTTTGAACGTGGCACTATGACGATTCGGGTTGGGTTTTCGTGATCGGATTCATCGCGCAAGTCACTGACCATAGGCAGTTTTTTCGCGTTCATCTGAGCTGCTATCTGCTCCAGCACTTTTGAACCTGAGGTCTGGTGCGGCAACGCAGTGATGATAATGTCGCCGTCTTCCATCTGGTACAGAGCACGCATTTTAATGCTGCCACGGCCTGTTTCATAAATAGCCTGTAGCTCATGCGCAGGGCTGATAATTTCTGCGTCAGTTGGATAATCGGGCCCCTGAATATACTGCATTAAATCGGGTACTGTGGCTTTGGGGTTATCCAGCAAATAAGCTGTGGCATTAGCCACTTCACGGGCGTTGTGCGGTGGGATATCAGTCGCCATACCTACGGCTATACCAGTGACGCCATTGAGCAGAATATGAGGTAAACGCGCTGGTAAAGTGCGGGGCTCTTCCATAGTGCCGTCAAAGTTTGGCACCCAATCTACAGTGCCCTGTCCCAGCTCGTTCAGTAAGACTTCGCTAAAACGTGATAACTTGGCTTCGGTGTAACGCATAGCTGCAAAAGACTTTGGATCGTCCGGCGCACCCCAGTTACCCTGGCCATCCACCAGTGGATAGCGATAAGAAAACGGCTGCGCCATCAACACCATAGCTTCGTAACAGGCGCTGTCCCCGTGAGGGTGGAATTTACCTAAAACATCACCAACAGTACGGGCGGATTTTTTGTATTTTGCCAGATGAGATAAACCCAGCTCTGACATCGCATAAATAATACGACGCTGAACCGGTTTTAAACCGTCGCCTATAAAAGGCAAAGCCCGATCCATAATGACGTACATCGAATAATTCAGGTAGGCTTCTTCGGTGAAACGCCGCAGCGGCAGCTGCTCTGTCCCCTCGTTGGAAATCATAATATCTGTCATTTTTAGCTTCCGTTAACCCGCTTGATTCTGTTGTTTTTCAAGCGCTTTTGCCTGCAACTGGGCCTGCATTTGCACTTTACGGCGCGCCAGTTGCCATAGCAGTAACACCAGCAAAACTAAACTGGTACAGCCAAAGAGCCCAATCCATAACCACTGGTTTTGTCTTTTGCGTTCGGCTTCCTGCAGGCGCAGCGCCTGTAATTCATTGTCTTTGGCCAGCAATTCGTTTTGAGCTTGCTGGCGCTGTGCATCAAAACCTAAGCGCAGTTTTTCGACTGACAGCTCATGCTCTTTATTGCGTAATTTGTGATAGCCATTAAAAAACTGATTCAGATCTTCGTAGGCCTTTTGATAGCGGCCCGAATCTGCTTCCAGCCTGGCCTTTAATTTCAGGATCCACAGCTGACTGGACTGATTGCTGCTGTTGTCCTCTTTACTTAAGCTTTGCTCAGCCTGAGCCAATTCCTGGCTGGCTAGAGAAATCTGTCCTAACTCGCGGTAAATCAGTGCTTTTTCATAGTGATGCATCGAGTTTTGGTAGGTCGACTGCAAACCGGGCAAATACTGTTCCGCTTTTTCTATGTAGGCTAAAGCGGCGTCCAGTTTATCGCTGTCTTTACTGGTAGACGCCAGACCCAGATAGGCAAAATACAAATTGGCCTGATCCTTTTGTGCTATCGCCAGTTGCAGTAACTGATCATAACTTTGCATCGCCTTGTCGTATTGCGCCAGGTAGCTGTAACTTCTGGCTAAATTGAACAACACATCCATTTTGTCTTTTTGCCAGCCCAAGGCGTCATAACCGGCAATCGCCTTTTCCATAAAGTCGATGGCTTCTTTATCAAAACCCAGTCCAACATAAAGTAAGCCAAGCTCCGCATTCACATAAGCCAAAATTTCCGGATCCTTCAGTAGCACAGCTCTATCGTAGCTGCTTTTAAGCAACACCAAAGCATCCTGAGATTTATCTTCTATGCTGTAAATAGCGGCAATATTAATGTCGGCTTCAATATGCAGCTTTTCCGCTTTTAACTCTGCGGCCAAAGCTGAAGCCTGCAGATAGTAGTGCAAGGCTTGCTGATACTGAGTTTGCATCTCAAGGGCAAAACCTAAGTTATTCCAGAAATCTATAGTGGTTAAATCCCGGCGGTCACCCAATAAAGCCAGACCACGTTCAGCCACTTCCTGCTGTTGCTGATGTCTTCCCAGGCTTTCATACACGTCGGCCAGCTGCAATAAGTACTGCACCTGCACCTCGCTGGACCAGTCACCGTAAGCGGCCTTTTGCTGTTCCAACAGCTGCAGCATTTGTTCTGGTTGCTGAGCTTTTTGTTGTTTTACCTGCAGCAGCCAGTCCGGCAGCAGTTCTTCTGCCTGCACGTCAGCGGCACAGCAAAGACTCAGGCCACACAAAAGGACCAAAGCACGCAGGTGTAATTGTTTCATCTGTAATCCTTTGCTGAAACAGGCCGGAAGCTATACCGCTACTATAGCGCGGTCGCCTTTCATCTCCAGCCAATCTTTTCTGTCTGTTGCCCGCTTCTTCGCCAGCAACATATCCATCATTTCCATGGTCTGCACTAAATCATCTATGGTGAGCTGTACTAAACGTCTGGTGTTTGGATCTATAGTGGTTTCGCGCAGTTGTAATGGGTTCATTTCACCCAAGCCTTTAAAGCGCTGCACATTAATTTTGCTGCGTTTTTTCTCTGCTTCTAAGCGGTCCAGAATGCCTTTTTTCTCGTCTTCATCTAGTGCGTAAAATACTTCTTTGCCGCAGTCGATACGATACAAAGGCGGCATGGCGACATAGATATGACCGGCTTCCACCAGAGGGCGGAAATGGCGCATAAACAAAGCACAGAGCAAAGTGGCAATGTGTAAACCGTCTGAGTCGGCGTCGGCCAGAATACAAATTTTGCCATAACGCAGTTGGCTTAAGTCTGCTGAGTTCGGGTCCATGCCAATAGCAACCGAAATATCATGCACTTCCTGCGAGCCAAGAATTTGTTCAGACTCCACTTCCCAGGTATTCAGGATCTTACCGCGCAGCGGCATGACCGCCTGAAACTCCCGATCCCGCGCTTGCTTGGCAGAACCGCCTGCAGAGTCCCCTTCGACAAAAAACAATTCAGTGCGGTTTAAATCCTGTGATGAACAGTCGGACAACTTGCCTGGCAAAGCCGGACCTGCCGTGACTTTCTTACGGATAATTTTTTTGGCAGCACGCAAACGCTTTTGCGCGTTGTTGATACAAAACTCAGCCAGTTGCTCAGCAATATCTGTATGTTCGTTCAGCCATAAACTAAAGGCGTCCTTCACCACACCGCTGATAAAAGCCACGGCCTGACGGGATGACAGTTTCTCTTTAGTCTGACCGGCAAACTGAGGCTCCTGCATTTTTAACGACAGGATATAACTACAGCGATCCCAGACATCTTCCGGTGTTAATTTAATGCCTCGTGGCAACAAATTACGGAATTCACAAAAATCGCGCAGTGCTTCTAACAAGCCCTGACGTAAGCCATTGACATGGGTCCCGCCCTGAGCCGTTGGGATCAGGTTGACATAACTTTCTGTCACCAACTCGCCACCTTCAGGTAACCAAAGCACAGCCCATTCAACAGCTTCGTGGCTGGCGCTTAAGCTGCCGACAAAAGGCTGCTCAGGCAAAGCAACCATGTCTTTGACGGCATCCATTAAGTAATCACGGATACCGGCCTGATAACACCATTGGTAACTCTGGTTGTTGACCTTGTCGTCAAATTTTATCGTCAGGCCCGGACACAATACAGCTTTGGCTTTGAGCACATGCAGCATGCGGCTGACTGAAAACCTGGGCGAGTCAAAATAGTCCGGCGCTGGCCAGAAACGCACTCGGGTACCTGTATTACGTTTACCTACAGTGCCGGTGATAGCCAGCTCAGACACTTTATTGCCATGCTCAAAAGCGATTTCATAGACATTGCCATCCCGGCGCACTGCCACATCGACCCGACTAGACAGGGCGTTGACGACAGAAATACCCACACCGTGCAAACCGCCTGAGAACTGATAGTTTTTATTGGAGAATTTACCACCTGCATGCAGACGGCAGAGGATCAGTTCAACACCAGAAACCCCCTCTTCAGGGTGGATATCCACCGGCATACCACGACCATTGTCTATGACTTCCAGCGACTGGTCTTCATGCAGGATCACATGCACTAAGTCGGCATGGCCGGCTAAAGCTTCATCGACGCTGTTATCTATAACTTCCTGCCCCAAATGGTTGGGGCGGGTGGTATCTGTATACATACCAGGACGGCGCTGCACTGGCTCCAGGCCTGTCAGCACCTCAATGGAATCGGCGTTGTATTGCTGGTCTGTCATAGGGCAAACATCACTTCTCTGAATCACTCGTTTAATATCCCCGTCGTACTTGAAGCTGGCAACTTTGTTGACTGCGAACTCTCGCCCCAGCCACATAGTGAACTATGCTTCCGGGGTTTGCTGCTCCTGTCGCCTCACTGCAACTCCAATCACTTAGGGTATACATATCTGCTCTGTGCAGTTACTTCAAATGGGATAGAACTGTATTAACAAACAGTGTTTTACTCTAATTGGCAAAACTTGACAATAGCGGGCAGGCAATTGGCATAGCCCTGATAACTGTGATCGCCACCAGGTTGCACATCCACTGTACAACCTGCATAAAACTGCAGCGCTTTGCGGTAATCCAGCACTTCATCCCCTTGCTGCAACAGCACCAGATACCGGTCTAAAGCTGAAGGCTTGCACTCAAGTTCAGCTAGCAGCGGCATATGCTGCGCTTCAACTTTAAAATCCTGTTTCAGCACCGGATGATGATAAGTTCCCAAATGCTGACTTAATAGCTCATAAGGGGCCACAGCTGGATTAATCAGGGCGGCATAACAGCCGGTTTTTTCGGCCAGATAAGTGCCTAAAAAGCCCCCCAAAGAACTGCCAATCACCGCATCAGGACGACGGCCATTCAGTGCCGTTTCTATAGCAAGGAGAGCTGGTTTTGGTGTGTAAGGCAAATCCGGCAGCAGCAGCTCAACTTCGGGCAGATGCTGCTGAAAAAAAGCTTTGGTGATCAAGGCCTTTTCGGATAAAGATGAGCTGGCAAAGCCATGTAAGTAGACTACAAGTTTAGACATTTACCCTTCCAGAAATTGCCAGCGCACTGCGTTATCCGGCTTGGCATTGGCATGAAAAATCCATTCGATATAACCAGGACGAGCAGCGACAGGCTGATAGTCCGGTGTCAATAAAAACTGTACAGAGCTGGCAGGACAGCCGACCAACTGAATACCTTGTTGTAATTTGGCGTAGGCATAATGGCAATGACCATGAGCCACACCTTTGATCCGCTGATCTGAGCCGATAATCTGCCACAAGGCAGCCGCATCCAGCTGAATATGCTCATCAATAAAACTGCCCAAAGGACTGATATGGTGATGGCAAAACAACCAGACAGCTGCATCCTCAGAATAAGACGACAATTGCTGCCGTAACTGCTGCTGCCTTT
The DNA here is from genome assembly GCF_020217005.1 of Rheinheimera sp. Classification (GTDB taxonomy): domain Bacteria; phylum Pseudomonadota; class Gammaproteobacteria; order Enterobacterales; family Alteromonadaceae; genus Pararheinheimera. The sequence goes on from NZ_JAIWOI010000088.1 coordinate 7,077, forward strand.
TGTGGTCAAAATAACCGGCCGGTGTTGGCCCTTTGCTATTGAGCAAACACAAACGCCAGTCGCCAAGATGTACTTCAGTCTCAGCACAAAAAGGTCTGGCTGCAAAAACCTGCTGCATCAGGTCTATGTCATCATGATTGCCGGGCAAATAAAACACCGGACACGGCAGATGACTGAACAAATCTGCGATCAGTTGATAAGAAGCCAGACTATGATCCTGAGTCAGATCGCCGGTTAAGATCACCGCATCAGGTAAATTTGCTTGCAGTGTGGCCAGCAGCTGTTGCAACTGACGATAAGGTTTCACACCACAAAACCAGCCGTCCGGTTCGGCCACTAAGTGACAATCAGAAATTTGTACCAGTCGATAGACCTCTTGTGGTTTAAACATCAGCGCCATCAGGCTAAAAGACCAGTGTTCTGATAACCACGGCGTGAACACAAATTCAGCCAGTCGCGCAGCAGCAAGTTAATCTGCCTTTTTTCATCCGGCAGCAACATATCGACATTAGGGTAACTGTATACAGCTTTAAACTGCCGGACTTGTTGGCATGCCAACACTTCAGCCAGGCGGGCATCGTGATACAAACGCACCTCAAATCGCGGTTTCATCCAGCCTGTCATCGACTGGCTAATCAGCTCAATACTGACGGTGGTTGTGTATTTACATAGCTCCAGCAATTCGACCTGATAACTTTCGCTGGCATTGATATGAATAAGACAACGTTGGCCCTGACGCTGATTACCCGGCAGGAAAAAACGCAACTGCGCATAATTTCTCTCACATAAACTGAGGAAATCCGGCAGATACGGCACATAACGTTTTCTGGCCAGGTTTGGCATACCAGCTACTTAACCTCTTAATACTAGTGTTTGGTGGCGAAAATTAGTCAGTCCAGCGAGCTTTGACCTGCTCCAGATTCAAGGCTAACCATTGCAGGGCTATGACAGTAGCCGCATTATCAATTTTGCCCTGGTGCAGCAGCTGCATCGCCAACAGGCGCGGTAGGCTATGAACTTTAATATCTTCCTGCTCTGAAGCCAAGCCATAAACCCCGCTTTTTACCTGATGCCGCAGTCGTGCCAACACTAAGTAAATACGCTCTGTACTACCACCCGGGCTACTTTGATAGCTAAGCATAGGCCAGAATTCACTCAGCTTCAGGCCGGCTTCTTCTTCTGATTCACGTTGAGCTACCTGCTCCACAGTCTCACCCGGCTCAATCATGCCTGCTATGGCTTCGAGCAACCAGGGGCCATTTGGATTCTGTAACGCCCCTATCCGGAACTGCTCTATCAATACCAGACTGTCATTTTCTACATCATAGGGCAGCACTATCACAGCATGGCCCCGTTCAAATAGCTCACGCTTTACTTCAGTACTCCAGCCGCCGTTAAATAATTTATGCTGAACTTTGTAGCTGTCTATCCGGAAAAAACCCTGAAAAACTGTGCTCTGGTCGAGTATTGTTACATCAGCAGACTGAAAGGATGGATAATTTTCTGGCTTGAAATCAGACATTTGAAGACTCACATTCTGTTACACTTGAAGCTATGTTGTTTACGCTTTAATCATTACTTAGTTAATACCAACAAGGTATTATTGGTTCACTTTCGCAAACTATGGACTTTCGGTTATGAAAAAAACCTTGTTAGGCACGTTGGTAGTCTCAGCACTGGCTCTTTTGAGTGTGCAAGCGAATGCCGAAAATTTGCAAACCATTTATCAATTAGCCACCAAAAAAGACCCGCAAGTCTTAAAAGCTGCTGCAACCCGTGATGCAGCCAAAGCCGGTATCGATGTATCTAAAGCCCGTTTATTACCGCAGGTGAATTTCAGGGCCGGTGCAACTCACTCTTTTGGTGATGGTGTCAGCAACAGCGGTAATATCTATGATTCTGAAAGCAACAGAACCTCCGCAAGTATCAACTTAACACAGTCGCTGTTTGACTGGAGTCGTTACGAAAATCTGTCTATTGCTGAAAAAGCCGCAGTACAAGGCCAGACGGCTTATGATGCCGCCATCCAAACCTTAATAGTACGGGTGTCCCAGTCCTACTTTGATGTATTAACAGCAGACGATAACTTAAGTTTTGTTGTGGCTGAAAAACGCGCTATCGAACGTCAGTTGGAACAAACCAAACAACGTTTTGCTGTAGGTTTAACAGCTATCACTGACGTACACGAAGCGCAAGCGCAATACGACAGTGCTGTTGCCCGTGAAATCAGCGCACAAAATGATTTAGAAACAGCCCGTGAATTTTTACGTGAAATCACAGGTGAGTATCATTCACAGTTGGATCCATTAAATACAGCCCGTTTCAGCACCAGCCAGCCTACGCCTAACAATCCGCAAGATTGGGTACAAACGGCGCAAGACAATAACCTGGAGCTGAAAATTCGCAAGCTGTCGTTAGATATAGCTGAGCACAATATCCAGATAGCTCAATCAGGTCACTACCCTACTTTAGATTTGGAAGCCTCAACAGGCCTTGAGAACAGTAACGGCAGAAACAAAGATACAGGTGAAGGTGCAAACTCGCCTCGTACAGACAGCAGCTCTATTGGCATTAACTTAATAGTGCCTATATATTCTGGTGGCGGTACTGTTGCCAATGAAGAAGTGGTTCGTGCTAATTATGTAGAAGCGGCTGAAGATTTAGAACTGAGCCACCGCAGTGTGATCCGCCAGGTTCGTAGCAACTACAACAATGTAGGCGCTTTGATCTCAAGCACCAAAGCATTGGAACAAGCTGTTATTTCTGCAGAAAGTGCTTTAAAAGCAACAGAAGCAGGTTTTGAAGTAGGTACCCGTACTATTGTTGACGTATTACAAAGCACCCGTAACCTGTTTGATGCCCGCCGTAACCTGTCCAAAGCACGTTACGACTACATTCTGTCTGTTTTAGCTTTAAAACAAGCA
>NZ_JAIWOI010000089.1 GCF_020217005.1 Rheinheimera sp.
GCAGGTACTTTAACTGAAGAAGATTTATTCACAGTAAACAGAGCCTTAGGTAACTAACACTCTGTTTAGCTCAGCTCGTCTGAAGCCGCCTTTGTGGTTTCAGATGAGCCTGTTCCTACCAGTTAGCACTTTTTTCCCCGTTTTTTTTCGTTACAATAGCCGCACTTTTTTTGCCCGAGGATCTGCTGTGGTTCATGTTCCACGTTTTACTATTGGTTTTTTGCATCCCAAACACTGGCCTTTATGGTGTGGTTTAGGCCTGATGTGGATCCTGCTGTGGTTGCCCTACCCTGTATTAATGAAAATGGGAGAAGGCGTCGGCTGGTTGCTGATGAAGGCAATGAAATCCAGGGTAAAAGTGACTCGCCGCAATCTGGAACTGTGCTTCCCCGATATGCCGGAAGCCGAACGTGAAGCCCTGGTAAAACAGAATTTTAAAGAGACAGGTAAAGCGGCTTTTGAAACCTTTATTGGCTGGTGGTGGCCGGACTGGCGTGCCCGTCCTTTATGTCAGTTCACCGGCAAAGAGCATATCCAGCAAATCTTAGATCAGGGCAAAGGGGTGTTATTGCTCAGCGGTCACTTTTTATCACTGGAAATGATAGCCCGTACTTTTGGTTTTCATTGCCCTGCTGTTGGGTTTTACCGCCCAAATGACAATGAAATTATGGAGTATTTCCAGTATCACGGCCGTGTGCGCTCAAACCGCTACCTGATAGGCAAACGTGATGTCCGCACTATGATTAACGCTTTAAACGAAAAAGAAGTCTGCTTTTATCTGCCGGACCAGGACTATGGTCGCAATAAAGCTGAATTTGTGCCGTTTTTTGCCGTAAAAGAAACAGCCACCACCACCGGGACTTTGTTATTTGCCGGCAGTGCCAATTGCGAAACTGTGCCTATCCATTGTTACCGTTTGCCCGGTTATCAAGGCTATAGAGTAGATGCGTTGCCAGCTTTCGAAAACTTTCCAAGTGGCGATAACAAAGCTGATGTAACCCGCGTCAATCAATGGCTGGAACAAGGTATTCTGGCACATCCAGAACAATATATGTGGTTGCACCGCCGCTTTAAAACCCGGCCAAATCCAGAAGATCCGAGTCTGTATTAAAAAGCGCTTTTGCAGCTTTGGCATAAGAACTGAAGTTGCAGCACGGCGCCAAGGCAAGCTATGATGCATTGACGCTGACCAGGGATAAAAGCTATGTGGTTTTGGATCAAGCATTTATTGCTTGCAGCATTATTATTTATACTCGCTGCTATTGTGATGTTTAAACCGGAATTGCTGTATTTCAAGCCGGAAAAGTTGTCTGAGAAAAGTTCAGACGCGGTGAAAGGTTTTAGTAACTTCTACAGCAATATCCGCAGTTCCTTTACGAACAAAGAAGATGAGTCCGCTGACTTTGTCATTGAATTAACTGAAGATCACAGCAATCTGGTTTCATTGTTAAGGGACAGAGCCAACCGTATGGTGGCTTTACCTGAAAACTGGAAAGGTAAGGAAACCGACAGACGTTTTCGAGTTGGTGATACGCTAAAAACTGTACTGACCATGCAAGGCCGCAAAGAAGGGGTTGAGCTGTTCTGGGTTTTGTCAAAAGACTACAAAGTAAAACACTACTTTCAAACTGACTTCAGTTACATCAGCGCTATTCAGGAAGCGTCACAGGCTATCTCTTCCGACTTTGAACAACCAGTGCAAGCTTACTTCTGCAATGTATCCAGAGCAGTGGTGCTGACGGATAAAATCATTCCGTTCCTACAACAAAACTGCATCAACATTAACGCACCACGCCGCAGAGTCAATGGTTAAAGCCCAGAGGTGCAGCCTGTCAGCCGAACAGCTGCTCCCAGACTTTACGTACTTGCTCCATAGCCTGTTCTAACTGCTGAGCAGTTTCGGTAGCAGGATCCAGAGTTTGCCTGTGACTGACACCTCTCAACTGCTGGTAGGCTTGTTGCAATGCCTGTGTTTGCTCGGGTTTTAATAATGCAGTCGCTGCGGCTGCATCCAGAATACGAATATTGTCGCTGTAGAAATACAAATCCGCATACTGGTGACCATAACCCAAGACCAAATACTGACTAATAAATTCCAGATCCACTATGCCGCCTGACGCATGTTTCACTTCCGTCGACTGCTCACCATGATGCTGCCTTAATTTTTGCCTCATGTCAGTCACTTCAGCCTTCAGCACTGCTAAGTCTCTGGGCTTAGCCAAAATTTCACTGCGGATTTGATTAAAGCGCTGAGCTATTTTGTCATCCCCATAGACCAGGCGACTGCGCACCAAAGCCTGATGTTCCCAGGTCCAGGCTTCTTTCTCCAGATAATCAGCATAGGTATCAATATGCACAGCCAATAAGCCTGCATTACCCGCCGGACGCAAACGGGTGTCTATATCGTACAAAACGCCACTTGGTGTTCTGGTAGTAAACATATGCACTATGCGCTGCACTAACTTGATGTAAAACTGACGGGAATCAATGGCTTTGTCGCCCTGAGTCGGCGCCAGGTTATCGCATTGATGGACAAAAACCAGATCCAAATCTGAACCATAGCCTAGCTCCAGTCCGCCCAGTTTTCCGTAGGCCAGCACGGCAAAAGCTTTGGCATCCTCGGCTTGTAAACCTGCAGGTAAACCGTACTTTTCCGCCATTTGTTGCCAAGCCAATTCCACTACAGCCGCGATAATAGCTTCAGCTAAAAAGGTCAGATGGTCGCTGACTTTCATCAAAGGTAAAATGCCCGTGATATCCGCTGCGGCAATGCGCAGTTGTTGTGCTTGCTTAAACTGGCGCAACACTTCCATTTGTAACTCTAAATCGTCCGTAGGCACCCGGAGCATCACCTGACGTAACTTATCCCTGTAGTCTGTTGAATCAGGCACCTGATACAACTGGGACGGATCAATTAACTCGTCCAGCAACAAGGGGTAACGTGCCAGATGTTCAGCCAGCCAGCCACTTTTATGACATAACATCACCAGTTGCTGCAGTGCAGGCGGGTTTTCTGACAACAACTCAAGATAAGCGGTACGGCTGACGATTTGCCGGAAAACCCCCAGCACCCGCTGCAATACCAAAGCCGAACCTTGTTGTTTCGCCAGTTGATGCAATAATACCGGAATAAGTCTTTCTAACAGCTCCCGCCCCCTTGGGCCTACACTGCGTTTTTGGCAATCTTGCTTAAACTGCTTTAAATGCTCCAGCAGTTGCACTGCTTCATCAACTGCTAACCAGTCCAGATGCTCAGCTAAATCCTGAGACGACAATTCGCTATCCCAGCATAAACGGCCTAACACCATTTCTTCCGGCTCAGGATTATCACCTTGATCAATAACCAGCTTAAAATGCTGATGAATGCGGCCCATGGCCTGCTCTGTGGTGTCAGTCAGTTGTTGCCAGTTACTGAAACCTAAACCCAGCACCAGACGTTGCCGGCTTAACTCGTCGGAAGGTAAGGTTTGAGTTTGTTGATCGTCCACCCCCTGTAGCAACTGCTCAACTTTACGCAACCACAAATAATCCAGTTTAAGTTGTTGATGTTGCTCCGGTTCCAACAACTGCTGACTTTGCAAAGCGTCCAAGGCTTTAAAAATAGACACTTGTTGTAACTCTGGCATACGGCCACCTCGGATCAGCTGCAGAGTTTGCACCACAAACTCCACTTCGCGGATACCACCGGCGCCGAGCTTAATATTGTCCACTCTGTTACGGCGGCGGTTTTCCTGCTCTATGAGCTGTTTCATCCGCCGCAGCGATTCCAGCGCTGAGTAGTCGATGTAACGGCGGTAGACAAAAGGTTTCAGCAGTTGATTCAGCTCCACTGCATGCACAGGATCCGGGTTCAGGATACGGGCTTTGAGCATGGCGTAGCGCTCCCACTCTCTGCCTTGCGCCTGATAATAATCTTCCATAGCGGCAAAACTCAGTACCAACGGCCCTGAATCACCAAAAGGGCGTAAACGCATATCGACTCTAAACACAAAGCCGTCGGCCGTAACCTGATGCAAAGCGGAAATAAGTTTCTGGCCTAATTTGGTAAAAAACTGCTGATTTTCAACAGCTCTGCGGCCACCACTGGTTTCGCCGTTATGCGGATAGGTAAAAATCAGGTCGATGTCGGATGAAAAGTTCAGCTCACCGCCCCCCAGTTTTCCCATACCCAAAATCAGCAAAGGCATAGCATTGCCATTTTGATCCAAAGGCTGGCCCCACTGACTGGCCACATCCTGATAGGCCCACTGATAGGCGCTGTTAATCAGATTGTCAGCCATACCCGAAATATCCAGCAGGCACTGCTCTGTCGATTTCACAGCGAGAATATCGGCCGCCAGAATTTGGGCAAGCTGTGCATTACGGCAACGGCGCAAGGCTTTAAATACTGCGGCTTCGCTATGATCGGTAAGATCAGACAACGGGTTCTGATGTATTAAAGTTTTAGCCAACAGCTCTTTATTCAGCAACTGCGTAACAAGCTCTGGTTGCTGTTGCATCACCCTGCCTAAAAATGGGCTGACCGCCAACAAAAGTTTGAGATCCTGCTGCTGTTCAGCGCTAAAATCCGGCCGCATCAAGGTCGGCAGGACAAGCTCAACTTCATGTTGTAACTCAGACGGCAATACAGCGGCTAAGCGGGCGGACAATTGGCTCATCAGTACCTCAGGCAGAAATCAAAGATTCAGAACAATTTAACAGCGCACAGTTATAAGCTGCACTGCTGAAAAAATTCAAGGCCTGCGTGGTTTCAGGCAGAGTCAAACTAGCGAAGTCGGTTGAGACGACAGCCAAAGCGTTCAGGCACTCTGTGATGACGTGCCATGACGCAGGATCCTGACTGCGTAAAAAGTAGCTTTCGTGGTATTGCAGAGATTTTAACAAGGCTGCTGTGCTGCTGTGATCCGCCGGCATAAAAACCAAAGGCTGGTTCTGCACCAGGCGGTATCCCCGCTCAGCTTTAGACTGCCAACCCAGGCGCAGCGGCAACAGCTTAACCAGTTGACGTGATAACTCAAACAAAGCGTTGACATCGCCTTGTTGTAACTCCAGCTCCAGTTCAGCTATGGCTTCCCTTTGCTCGCCTGATATCACTTCGCCCTGGTCCAACACCGCTTCGACTGTACTGCCATCTGCTAAAGTTAACAACCAACTTTGCCGGACAAAGTCGGTGCGAAACAGCTGTTTCACCTGACGTTGTAGCTGCACCAAATCAGTCCCGTGCGGCCATATCTCTGCCGGAAAAGCACTGAGCTCGGGCCAAACCGAAGCACAAGCCAGATTGTATTCTGGCCGAAGATGCAAACCACCATGTTGCTGCCCTGCCAGTTTTATGGTTTGTTCAAACTGTCCCTTCTTCAGGCGGGTACGAAGCCCGGCATCATGGCGGCGAAACCACAAATCGTCCGTTTCATAGTACGCATTGAGTAGCTGCACGCTTTCATGTTTTTGTACAGCCTTTGCCAGTTGCCGCCAGACTAAATCCAGGGCCGGCACCGGGCTTTGAATAAGTAAAAATTTAAGTTCTGCTTCCATCGCCATAGCGGCTTATTTCCTGTTCTGCAAGAAGAAGTTGTCAATTGATGACCATCTAGCCTATGATCGGCTCAATTCTTTATTTTGACCAGATGTTGGTCGGTTTTTTTAGGATTTTTATGTTGATCACTTCAAGACCATGGCAAGCAGGCATGCTTCTGGCCACAGTGTTGCTGAGCACCAGCGTCACTGCACAACAAGAAACTACAGGCACACCGGTCAGCCCACAAAATGCATACATCAGCGATAAGCTGATTACTTACATTTACAACGGCCCGGGCCGTGATTTTAAAATCATTGGCAGCATAGCTGCGGGCGAAGAAATTAAACTTGTGGCAGAAGACAGCACTTCGACCTACTGGCAACTGACCGACAGTAAAGGCCGCACCGGCTGGATTTTAAAACAGTACGTCAGTTTAACTCCGGTCTTTGGTGGTGAAGCCGATCAACTGCAACAGCAATTACAACAACAGCAGAGTTTAGTCAGCCAGTTGCAACAAGAAAAAGAGCAGTTACAACAACAACTCAATGAAACAGACGCCGCAGTGCAACAAGCCGAAAAAGCCACAGCGACTGCGCAGCAAACTATTGCTCTGCTGACTCAACAACTGCAGGAAAAGCCATCCGCCTTCTGGCAAGACAAAATGGTATTAGGTTCAATCTTAGGCTTCGCCGGTCTGTTGTTAGGCTTGCTGGTCCCGGCATTAATTCCATCACGCCGCCGCAAAGAACGCTGGATGTGATTGAAGGCTATTAGCCTTACCTTCTGAAATACCCTATTTATTGAATAAAAATCAGGTGCTGAGTTGGCTTTAAAGGCTCAGTATCTGGTTTGATTCCATGTGCTTTTGTGACTGTTGCCGACATTGACTTTAGTGAAATGTATTGCAATAGATGTAGAGCAGCATTAGCTTGAAATGATTAAAAAACACAAAAGCCAATAACTGATGGAAATTACAAATACAGTCAAAGAGTTAATTTCTCAATTGAGTCAAGACTTAAGCATCATGGAAGTTTGGCTAATCGGTTCACGTGCTTCAGATAGTGCCCATGTTGCATCAGACTGGGATCTTCTTGTTTTCTCAACAATCGAACCACGAGTCACAGCATCAAGAATCGATGGAGTTGATATCATATGGAAAGGGCCATCTGGGAATGTTTTACTTGAAGGGCAACCAATTTCCCATCAGTTCAAATTTTCAGACTTCAATTGGCTTGTAACTTCTGAAAATCAAGCAACATATCTCGGAAAAAAATTTAACGATGTACCCGACGGTATTCGCGACGCATCTATACCTTTGCAATCTAAAATTAAAGGCAAGGCGATTTGCCTTTGGCGGCGCTAGTAAACTGGGTCTACAACAAGTTGCTAGTGAGAGTCCGGAGCATTAGGGCCAGATTTTGCGGAGTGTTTCATTCCCAAGCGTCGCTTTCTAAAATCAATACAAAAGTCACACCAACTACTGGCACCAATCCCCCATTGGGGCGAGGTTCCGGTACTTCGCTGAGCTCAGTACGTCCATTCGGCGGCAAGCCAAACTGTTGGCTTACCGAAAGCCCGAATGAACCCAGAAAAATTGGGTGGCCAAGGTTTTAAGGCTGGGAGTGTTTGAGTGGGGAGTCGGTAGCGACGAGCGAGTTGCCCAGCCGCCTTGGACGCACGATTTTGGGCCGGGCTTTATAATCACTCCGTTCGTACCCCTTCGGGGCCAGCTAAAGCTGTTCAACGCAAGCGTTGTCGCTGCGACCTGGGGTCGCCTTTTATGAATTACATCCATGTAATTCGCCCTCCGGGCCAGCCTTCGGCTGTTAGAAAGTGCTTCCTGCACTTTCTTGCTTTGGATACTTTCTTTTGGCGAAGCAAAAGAAAGTATCTCGCCAGCGGCGAAAGCTTTAAAGCAAAAAATGTAGCAATCAAAAACAGTTACAACTACAAAGCGACGAAGTTATTCCGCCTTCCCCTCCGGCGCCGCAGCCAACTTAAGCGGCAAACCCGCATCCTGCTTTACCTGCTCTATCACCACATAAGTATGAGTCTGCAGCACGCCAGGCAAATCCACAATCAAGCCCAATACGCCGCGATACGCCTCCATACTGGATAAGCGTAGTTTCAGCAGATAATCAAAACCTCCGGCCACCATATGGCATTCCGCCACTTGGGGTATTTTCACCACCGCATCGCGAAACTGATCAAAGACTGCACCTGTGGTTCTGTCCAGCGTCACCTGAATAAAAGCGGCAGTACCAAAACCCAGTTTACTGGCGTTTAAACGGGCGCCATAACCTTCAATAAAACCGTCCTGCTCCAGCTTGCGCACCCTGTCTATGCAAGGGCTTGGGCTTAAGTTGACCTTTTTTGCCAGTTCGACATTAGAAATACGTCCATCTTTTTGTAGCGTGTCTAGAATTGTCATGTCGATACGGTCTGGTAACCGGCCTTTGGCGCTTTGAGTCATGGCAGTATTTTTTCGGGTTTTAGGGTTAATAAACCAAATTATATAAGGTTACCTTGAAAAAGAAACCACCAAATAGGGCTGCGCTTTCACTAAAATGCAGCATAATTTTTTTCAATTCACTGGATTAAAACCCTATGTTATTCCAAGGCCAACTGACTACAAGTCACGCTATTCGTCAAACCATGCGCGATCATTACCGCGCTGATGAAGATCAGGTACTCAACCACTTATTGCCTATTGCTGATATTGGCCCTGCGGCGCGCAGCCGTGCCTGGGAAAAAGCCCGTCAGTTGGTCGTGAATATCCGTGAAGCTCAGGTTGGTAAAGGCGGTGTAGACGCCCTGCTGAACGAGTTTTCGTTGTCGACCGAAGAAGGTTTAGTACTGATGTGTTTAGCCGAAGCCTTATTGCGCGTGCCGGACAAGCATACAGCTGACCTTTTGATCCGCGACAAGTTATCCAACGGTGACTGGAGTTCGCATTTAGGCAACAGTGACTCTTTATTTGTAAATATCTCGGCCTGGGGTTTATTGCTGACCGGCAAACTGGTGAATTACAGCGACGATCAGAAAAAAGCTCAGTTTGGTTTATTAAAACGCACCTGTGGCCGTATGGGCGAGCCAGTGATCCGTCAGGCTGTGCGTTATGCCATGCAAATTATGGGTACCCAGTTTGTGATGGGCACCAGCATTGAAAAAGCGGTAGAACGTGCAGTAGAGCTGGAAAGCAAAGGTTTTACTTATTCGTACGATATGCTGGGTGAAGGCGCCCGCACTATGGACGACGCCAACCGTTATTTCGACAGCTACATGATGGCCATTAAAGTCATAGGCACTGCAGCGAAAAAACGTGGCCCGTTAAAAAGCCCTGGCATTTCCGTGAAGTTATCTGCTATTCACCCACGTTACGAATTCACCCATCGCGACCGTGTGATCAACGAATTAGTACCGCGCTTAAAACAACTGGCTGTTGCTGCCAAAGCCTATGACATCAGTTTTACTGTCGATGCAGAAGAAGCTGACCGTTTAGATTTATCCCTGGATATTATCGAAGCTGTATTCTCCGATCCGGAATTAAACGGCTGGGAAGGTTTTGGTTTAGCAGTGCAGGCTTACTCCAAACGTGGTTTGTTTGTGATTGAATGGCTGCGCGAGCTGACAGTAAAAGTCGGCCGTAAAATGATGGTACGTCTGGTCAAAGGCGCCTACTGGGATACGGAAGTTAAAATCAGCCAGACCGAAGGTTTAAGCGACTTCCCGGTATTTAGCCGCAAGCCGTCGACTGACGTGTCTTATCAGGCTTGTGCCAAAAAGATGCTGGAATACCGCGACAGCATTTACCCTATGTTCGCTACCCACAACGCTTACACAGTGGCCACCATTTTAGAAATGGCGCCGGATCGCACTGGCTATGAGTTCCAGCGTTTACACGGTATGGGTGATGCGTTGTACGATCAGGTGGTTGCCGATGACAAAGTCCCTTGCCGTATTTACGCCCCTGTGGGTGAACACTCAGACTTACTGGCCTATTTAGTCCGTCGTTTATTAGAAAACGGTGCCAACAGCTCTTTTGTGAACAACATTGTTGATGAAACTATTCCGGTGGAATCTTTACTCAAAGACCCGGTCGAAACAGTGCGGGCCTGGAGCAAAAAGCGTAATAACTCTATTCCGTTACCCCACCAGCTGTACGGAGCAGAGCGCCTGAACTCTAAAGGTCAGGACTTTACCGATATCGACCAAATCACTGCGATGCGCGAAGCTATGGACACATGGCTCGCTTCGGTTAGCCAGATTGAAGTACCAGCAGGTGCTGTTGCTGTGACTAACCCGGCCAACACCAAAGAAGTGATAGGTTTCCATTATCATAACAACAGTGCTCAGATGGAACAGACGGTAACCAAGGCTGAAGCTGCATTCCCGGCCTGGTCTGCAACAGCTGTGACTGAACGCGCAGCGCTTTTAAATAAACTGGCGGATCAACTGGAATTACACCGCGACGAATTACTG
>NZ_JAIWOI010000065.1 GCF_020217005.1 Rheinheimera sp.
GCAGCTGGAATAAAAACTGAATTAAACCACCTAAAAATACCCCCCAGGCAATAGCTTCAGCCGGGTTTTGCATCTGTGGAGCTAAATAAATAGCGGCACCTATCATGGCAATATTTAAAAACACCGGTGTAAAAGCCGCGACCGCAAACTTGTTATAGGTATTCAGCACTGCCCCAGACAAGGCAACAAAGGTGATAAACCATAAATACGGAAAAGTAATTTTTAATAGGAAACTGGCCTGCAGATATTTGTCACCCTCTGGAGCACCATCCAGATAGGCACTAAACCAGCCCGCGCCAAACAACATCATCAGTACAGGAGAACCAATTACTGCAAGTAATGTCACACCGGTCACTACAATACCTAAGGTCCCGGCGGCTTTGGCGATTAGTTCCCTTACAGCATCGTCACCATGTTTTTCTTTTACTTCAGCCAGTACAGGCACAAAAGCTTGCGAAAATGCACCTTCAGCAAATAAACGTCGTAAAAAATTAGGAATACGGTTAGCCATAAAAAATACGTCGGCCATAGCACCCGCACCTAATACATTGGCGACAATCACATCACGAACTAAGCCCAGAACCCGTGAAATAAGGGTCATAAAGCTTACGATCATGCCTGATTTTAATAATTTTCCTGACACGGACTGCTCCTGCAACGACATTTCTGCTATTTTCACCCGAGTCAAACTGGATTACCAGCCAAGTGCTGATTTTATTCTGCAATCAGTCAAGGAAAGCATTTGACAAGGGCCTACAAAATAGGCATATTATGCGGCCTTTAAAGGTCCCGGTTTAGTTTTTAGGAGTGTTACCTTGGCTAACATTAAGTCTGCTAAGAAGCGCGCTATTCAATCAGAAAAGCGTCGTCAGCAAAACGCAAGTCAGCGCTCAATGATGCGTACTTTCATGAAGAAAACATACGCTGCAGTGTTAACTGCTGACTTAGCTGCTTCACAAGAAGCGTTCAAAAAGATGGTTCCAATTTTGGATCGTATGGCGGACAAAGGTCTGATCCATAAGAACAAAGCTGCCCGTCATAAGTCACGCTTAAACGCACACGTTAAAGCTTTAGCTACTAAAGCTGCGTAATATCAATAGGCTGTTGTCCGCAACAGCTTATTGTGAAAGTGCAATAAAAAAACCACCGCAAGGTGGTTTTTTTATTCGCTACCATCCATGGTGCTCACCCTTAAGGGCCATCGTCGCTTCGCTCCAATGTTAACAATTGCTCCATGCCATTGTTTATTCGCCGTCGTCTATGACGCTATCCGGCCAGTGGGCACAGCCACTGGCGCTCAGTCGGGCATTGCCAAACTGTTGGCAATGCTATTTCCGCCTTCACCCTTCGGGCCAACGCATTGCGTTGTTCAAAATTGCTCCCGGCAATTTTGTATTCGCTACCATCCATGGTGCTCCCCCTTAAGGGCCATCGTCGCTTCGCTCCAATGTTAACAATTGCTCCATGCCATTGTTTATTCGCCGTCATCCATGACGCTATCCGGCCAGTGGGCACAGCCACTGGCGCTCAGTCGGGCATTGCCAAACTGTTGGCAATGCTATTTCCGCCTTCGCCCTTCGGGCCAGCTAAAGCCTCTGCCAGTTTTTTATTTCTTCTCACAATAGAGTTTATGCAGCAGTCCAATCAAAGCGACTGCCTCTTCACTGTGAATACGATAAAACACGGTTTGCGCTTCTTTGCGGGTTTTAACCAGTTTTTGTCGTCTGAGTACAGCTAAGTGCTGAGACAAAGCCGACTGACTTAAACCCAATTTTTCATTCATTTCGGTGACTGATAGCTCAGACTCCAACAAATAACACAAAATCAGCAAGCGGCGTTCATTGGAAACCGCCTTCAGCAGCTTGGCTGCCTGCGCCGAATTCTTCAGCATTTCTTCCAATTTCATTTTGTTGCTTCTTTGATCTAAAAACGACATTATGCCGCCGCGTAGTCTGCTGAAACAATACGATCTATTCTCATCTGTCGTGTTTCAGGCTGTACCTGACTCATAGCTGCTCTACAGATGACGTCTGCCTGCAGCGAAGCTGAGAACAAAAAAACCGGGCAGACAACCAACTGCCAGTCTGAGCTTTTGGTCGCAATAGCGAGAGAAGCCTATGTTCTGACATGCTACATTGTCCACACAATCAGACTACAGGGTGCACAACAAAGATGAAATTTTGGCGTACGATCATTTCCAGCGCTTTATTTGCTCCAGCCGCTTGGGCTGCCACCACAGCGCTTTCATTAGACCAGGAGTTAGCCTATAAGCTGGTAGAGTCTCTGACCGTTGAAGTGGGACCGCGCATAGCTGGCAGCGAAGCGGACCGCAGAGCGGTGCAGTGGGCTGTAACTAACTTAAAACAGCTGGGTTATGACAAAGTATGGACTGAAGAATTTGATATGCCTGGTTGGACCCGCGGCCAGGCCAGCCTTGCAGTGGTCTCGCCATTTACACAACCTTTTGTCCTGACTTCATTAGGCGGCTCCGTTGGAACGCCTGCCACAGGTATTACCGCCTCTGTGGTGATGTTTGACAGTATTGAAAGCCTCGAAAAAGCCGATGCGGCATCAGTTAAAGGTAAAATTGTTTTTATTAATAAGCCAATGGCCAAAGACAAATCAGGCTCCTTTTATGGTCAGGTGGTCGCGGCTCGCTCCCGTGGTGCCGTGGAAGCTGCAAAGCTGGGGGCCGTGGCTATAGTGATTCGTTCTGTGGGTACCAGCAATAACAGATTTGCACATACCGGAACTATGAAATACGACGAGACTATTCCTAAAATTCCTGCTGTGGCCATCTCTGTGCCTGATGCACAGAACCTGGAAAAGATGCTGAAGCTTGCACCAAATGTAGAATTAAAACTACAAATGGAAAACCAACTGCACACCGCCACCAGCCACAACGTCGTAGCTGAAATTACCGGGACTGAAAAACCAGAAGAAATTGTGCTGATCAGTGGCCATCTGGATTCTTGGGATCAGGGCACAGGGGCTTTGGATGATGGTGCAGGAGTGGCTTTAGCTATGGCGACCGGCGCTTTAATTAAACAAAAAGCCAGACCTAAACGTACTATCCGTGTTGTGTTATATGGTAATGAAGAAGGTGGATTATTAGGTGCAAGAGCCTATGCAGCAAAGCATCATAACGATCTGGCGAAACATGTATTAGCTGCCGAGTCCGATTTTGGTGCAGGCCGCATCTGGCAAATTGAAAGCCGTTTTGGTGACAAATCTTTGCCCTTTGCTAAAGAGCTTCAACAAAAACTCGCTCATCTGAATATTGCTTTAGGCGGCAATACCACCTATGGCGGACCTGATGTTTCTGTATTAGCTCAGGCTGGTGTGCCCGTAGTGGCGTTATCTCAGGATGGCACCGACTATTTTGACTATCACCACACCCCAAATGACACCCTGGACAAAATAGATCCGGATTCCTTAAAACAAAACTTGCAAGCCTGGCTCATCATGACCGAAACTGTCGCCAACAGCACAGTTAACTTACGTCACTAATGGCCAAACAAATCAAAAAGGCCTCGTTATTAAGCGAGGCCGATAAACAAAAACTATTAAAAAAAGCTGGCAACAAAAAGCCAATATCCCAAACTCAGACTGCCTCGCCAATTCAGAGTATTCGCTCGACTTCGCGTTATGCAACGGACGCATCTGAAGATGAGCAAACCAAAGCTTCAAGCTCGTTCCTGGTTAAAGTATGGCTTGGTTTGGTCGCCATTCTGTTGGCTGCTTTTGTGCTAGCGCCTAAACCTCAACTGCTGGAATACCAAAGTGCAGGTTTAGTCACTCAGAGTATCTATATTCCAGGTTGGTTTGGTAAACCCGGTACTATTTTAGATACCAATCAACGTGCCATTCTAGCTGAAGATGAGCAAAGTCTGTATTTATGCTTTGAAGGCCAAAGTAACGAACAATGTGCTAAATACCAATTACGTAAAGAACAGGGCCTCATTGCCGCTGCTATGTTTTGGTATTCATCGCGCCCCTGACACTGATTTTTACAATCAGGAATTTCGACGCCAGCAAATCCGGCATAACCAAAGTTGTATCCCCAGCACCAGAAAAATCATAGCTGAGGGATACAGCAAAAAGCTCTGGGCATAGTTAAATAGCAAAACCCCACTAGTCAGATAAATAAAAGGCTGCAATTCATAACACCAAAACGGTAAAGCCCCCGCTCCTCTAAATTTTACGCCGTATGGGCTACGGCGTTTGTCCGAACGTATCACCCAAACCACTGCGCCAATAAAAATCAGAGCCACACCGGACAAGGCAGCAGTCCAGTGCTGCAACCATAAAGCCGTTTGTGCACCGCTGACTACATAGAGATAAGGCAAAGTTTCATATAGACGTTCGGGAATCATCCTGCATTCCTCCAGAAGATTGGCCTTAGTCAAGTATAGCCAAAAGTTAATCACATGTTATTTATTGGTATAATTTGTTTCATAAAAACAGGAAGCTGGCAGTGAGCCACCAATTTTATCTGGTTGAAACCGTGCCGGATGAAGGCAAAACCTGGTTTCATTACTGCGACTTCAACTGGGCTAGGTATATAATGAGGCAATCCTCAGTCGGCTTAACGCGGAGTAGTAAGAATGCAGAACGAAGAGCTGGACTTATTTTTACAGGAAATGGCTGGAGTTAAACGCTTAAATGCGGACGCTCTGGCAGATCTTAATGGCGAGCACAATCCGACTCTGGCGCAGTTGGCCAGACGTAAAGCCGCAGAACAGGAAATGGACTATGATCCCAATTACCTGAGCATGGAATATGTTGACCTGGTTGCGCCTGACGATGTGATCGCATACAAAAAAGATGGTGTACAAGACGGCGTCTATAAAAATCTGCGACTAGGTAAATACCAGATGGATGCAACCTTGAACCTGCTTGGAAAAACTCTGGTAGAAGCGCGTGCCGCTTTATTTAGTTTTATCGCAGATTGTCATCAGCGCGGTATACGGACGTTGTTGATCCATCATGGCATGGGACGTGATAGTAAACCTCATCCAGCCATTCTGAAAAGTTACTGTTTTAAATGGTTGCCACAAATACCCGAAGTCTTAGCCTGCCATACAGCTCTTAAGCCTCATGGTGGTTACGCCGCCACTTACGTACTATTGCAAAAAAATGCAGAACAAAAACGCGAAAATCGCGAAAGACATCAGAAAAAATAGCAAGCTGATTTTCAAAGCGATTAGAGCGATAAAAACCAAAGCCAACAAAGCTGCAGCTTCAAGTAAGCAGGGTTATACCCAAAGTAATTGGAGTTGCAGTGAGGCGGCAAGTGAGCGAGACCCCATGAACATAGTTGTCCTATGTGATTGGGGCGAGAAGCGCAGCCAACAAAGCTGCAGCTTCAAGTAAGCAGGGTATATACAAATACCCCCAAACTGCGGGGGTATCTGGTCAGTACTATCCTTTGACTGACTGCTGTCCCTGAGAGCTATGAGTCACCTCATTTGCTTCAGCCTTTGTGAGAAAAGCCGACAATGCCATTAACAACACCAAAATGGCGATTGCAGTAAAGCCAAAACCGCGACTGGACGCTTTACGCATACAAAACCTCAGACTAAAAAATATTGTTATTGTTCTTGCTTTTTTGTGGATCTTGAGCAATCCAAAACCAGTGTAGACAACTTGTTGTTTAGTTACAAGATTTACAATCATTTACAGATGATTTTCTGATAAAGAGACAAGCAGGGACGCTCAATGCGTCGCTGTTTTTTCGCTTTTAATGGCATTCTTTAGCTTTTTGCAGCAAGTTTTTGCCGTAAAGTTGTAATAGCCTGACGGGCTGCATCCTGCTGCAAACTATAAAACTGCTGCTGATACTCAAATTCTACCGCCTGGCTATGCTCTTTACATTGTAGTAACTGACGCATAGAGCTTTTGGTTTGTCTGACTAAAGCAGTGGGTACAACAGCTAAATCTGCAGTCATCGCCAAAGCCCGCGGCAATAACTGCTCAACCGGCAATACTTCTTTGACTAAACCATATTGCCAGGCTTGTTCTGCCGTTAGTTTTTCACCACAAAACAGCATTGCCATGGCTTGTTGCCAACCAATGAGTTGGGGCAATAACCAGCCATGGCCACCACCAGGGTGCAGAGCCAGCTGAAAAAAACGACTATCAAACCAGGCTTCTTTACTGGCTAAACGAATGTCACAAACCATTGCCAGATTCATTCCCGCCCCTACCGCTGGGCCGTTAACTAAGGCTATGGTAAGCAGCGGGCAATCGGCAACCTGACTGAAAGCCTGATACAGCTGTTTGAGTTCAGTTCCGTCTCCATCAACCGCATGTTGCAATACGGCCAGATCCGCACCGGCACAAAAAGCGCGCTCAGTCCCCATCACGCATAAAACTTTTAGCTCATGATCTAAGCTCAGCTGATGTACTGCTGATGCAATCTGCAGAGCGATATCAGGCGTTAATAAATTACGTTTTTCAGCCGCTGTCAGTTGCAAAACGGCAACATGACCATGTTTTTCAATGATAAAACTGCTCATCAGTAGCCTCTTTCCCTATTGACCAGATGCTTTAAAGGTAGTCCATTTAGGGTACGTTGATAATTTTCCACAATCTGATGAATAGCCGTATCGACATTAGTGACAGCCGAACAATGAGGTGTGACGAGAACCGCAGGATGTCGCCAATAAGGATCAGAAGCTGGCAAAGGCTCTTCGCGAAACACGTCCAGGCAAGCCGCCTCTAGCTGACCTGCATCTAGCGCCGCTAATAACGCACCATCATCGACTATGGCACCACGGGCTACGTTAATAAAAATAGCGCCTCGTTTAAACAGAGAAAAACGTTCTGCATTTAAAAAGTTGGTTGTCTCAGCGGTCAGAGGTACTAAACATATCACCAGATCGGCCTCTGCCACAGCCTGCAAAAAGCCTGAGTCACCGCTATAACACGCTATGCCATCCAAATGCTTTGCGCTGCGCGACCAGCCACTGACCTGATAGCCTTGCAGCACAAAATGCCGCGCCGCGGCCTGCCCCAGCTCACCTAAACCCAAAATACAAATCTGTTTTATCTGGCGGGGGCTTTTTGGCTTCCACAACTCCTGGTGCTGCTGACGCTGAAACAAGTCCAGCCTTAACTGGTAATGCAGCACTATACCGGCCAGATAATTCACCATTGAAGCTGCCAGAGCCGGGTCGACAATTCGACTTAGTGGCAAGTCAGGCAAAGTAGGATCTGACACTATGCTATCTACACCGGCACCAAAAGACTGCAGACTTTTTAAATTACTTAACGCCGCCAACGAGCCTGCCGGCTGCTTCCAGACTACGGCCATTTGCACCTGCTCTGGCGCGCTGTAGTTGGGCCATTGCTGGATCAGTACCCCGGGTAATAGGGCATTGAGCTTTTCTACTAACGTATCTAATTTTCGATCGGGGATCACCAGGGCTATCGACATCAGTTCACCAAAGCTTCAAGTTTTCGTCATATCTCTGACATGGGTTCATCTCATTCTACCCGAGCCTGAAGAACCAAGGCCAACAATTCGCAGGAGCTTTGTATGCTGCATTGTCGAACTATCTTCTTGTCTGACATTCATTTAGGAAATAAAGATTGTCAGGCTGCCTATCTGCTGAACTTTCTGAACCAAACCAAAGCCGACACTATTTACCTGTTGGGCGATATCCTCGACCTCTGGGCTATGCAAAAACAAGTGTGCTGGAGTCCTGAACAAAATGCGGTGATCCAAAGTCTGTTAGCCAAAGCCGATCAAGGCACTGAAGTGATTTATATTCCAGGCAATCATGATGAAGAATTCCGCCATTGGGCTGGCCGCCAGTTCGGTAACATTAAACTGCAACTGCGGGGCTGCCACACCACAGCTCTTGGCAAAAAGCTGTTGTTATTGCATGGCGACGAATTTGATAAAGAAGTGAACTTTGGTCGTTTTCATGCCTGGCTCGGCGACAATCTTTACGACTTTTTGTTGTTCCTCAATCGTTGGAGCAACAGACTTCGCCGTGCTTTGGGTGGACGTTATTTTAGTCTGGCCGCTTTTATAAAAAGCAAAGTACCAGGCGCTCAGCAGGCAATAGCCCGCTACCGTGATGCAGCAGTAGCTAAGGCTAAACGCAGTGGTTTTGATGGTGTGGTCTGCGGCCATATCCACCATCCGGAAATTAGCCTGCAGGATGGCATTATTTACTGTAATGACGGTGACTGGATCGATAACTGCACAGCATTAATAGAGCAGCAGGACGGCTCTTTAACACTCTATCACTGGACTGAACAAAGCCATACGCTGGCGGCTATGCCTATAGCAGTGCTGGCAGAGGAACAACCTGCTCAAAGCAAAGTTGCCTGAGCAGGCCTCTTGTATCTGACACTACGGCGTCGTTGACTGTATTCATTCGCCCCAGTCATTTGTCGCCTCCCTGCAGTTTCAGGTGTCTTGGGTATACGCAGCCCACTCTGATTAAAACTTCTACAAAAAGCCATAAATCTGACGCATTTTTGTCATCTTAACCTCCTATTCTCAACACAGATAATGGTTCTTACAGAGACAAAACTATGATCAGTGTTGACCAAATGATGCAAACGCATCTGCCAAAACTCGAACAAAAACCCTGGTTAGCTAAACCGGTCAAAGGCGCCTTACGCCAGTTGCTGCATGAGCAGGAATTTATTGCTTTTGCTAAACGTTATCCGCATTTACAAGGTATTGAATTTGTAGAACAAGTTCTGGATTACTTTAACTTTGCTTACGCAGTACGTGACAACGAAGTAGAACGTATTCCTAGCACAGGCCGGGTTGTGATTATAGCTAACCACCCAATAGGTTCTTTGGATGGCTTAGCTCTGATTAAACTAGTGCGGGATATCAGACCTGATGTAAAAGTGATAGCCAATCAACTATTGATGGCGGTTGAACCTCTGCATTCCCTGCTCTTGCCTGTCAATAATATGAGCGGTGGCACTGAACGCAGTCGTATTGACCGTATCAGTGATCATTTAGCTGCAGAGGGGGCGCTGATTTTATTTCCGGCTGGTGAAGTGTCTCGCTTAAAGCCAAACGGTATCAGAGATGGTAAATGGCATGGCGGATTTTTACGTTTTGCCATGAATGCAAAAGCTCCTATTCTGCCTATTTACATAGACGGCCGTAACTCTGCCATGTTTTATGGCGCATCTATGATCTACAAACCGCTGGCCACCATGCTGCTGGTGCAGGAGATGTTTAACCAGAAGCATAAAAATATAGCGATGCGCATTGGTGAGCAGATCCCTTATGACAGCTTTGCCCATTTGCAGTTAGAAACCCAGGCCAAAGTAAAGTTATTTAAAAAGCATTTGTATCGTCTGGCAAAAGACAAATCGCCGCTGTTTAAAACTCAAACCGCTATAGCTCATCCAGAAGACCGCATCCTGCTGAAAAAAGCAGTAGAAGCTTGTCCGTTGCTGGGAGAAACCAGTGATGGCAAACAAATTTATTTATACCAGTATCAACAAAGCTCGCCTGTACTGCGTGAAATTGGTCGGTTACGTGAAATTGCCTTTAGAGCCGTAGGTGAAGGCAGTGGTCAGCGCCGCGATATAGATCAGTTCGACAGCTACTACGAGCAGCTGATTTTATGGGATAAAGACGACTTAGAAATAGTAGGAGCTTACCGTTTCGCCAACACAGCTAAAGTGATGGCAGACAAAGGCATGGCGGGATTGTATACAGCCTCATTGTTCCGTTTTAATCAGGCAATGACGCCTTATTTAGATCAAGGTCTTGAACTTGGCCGCAGCTTCGTACAACCGCGGTATTGGGGTAAACGTAGTCTGGACTATTTATGGTATGGCATAGGGGCTTACCTCAAGCAAAACCCAGATATACGTTATTTGTTTGGAGGTGTCAGTTTATCCAATAGTTACCCCAAAGCGGCGAGAGACTTGATGGTGTATTTCTATAGCCTGTATTTCCATTGCCCTGAACAAAGTGCGGTACCTAATATACCTTATGAATTGCCAA
>NZ_JAIWOI010000090.1 GCF_020217005.1 Rheinheimera sp.
GCTTTATGTATCAAAGAAGCAGGTAAAACCGTCGGCGACAGCATGGCCGAAGTACGCGAAGCTGTAGATTTCTGTCGTTATTACGCTGCTGAAGCGACCAAGAATCTGCAAACATCCCAAGCCCGTGGTGTAGTGCTTTGTATCAGCCCGTGGAACTTCCCATTAGCTATTTTCTTAGGTCAGGTCAGCGCCGCTTTAGTGGCAGGTAATACAGTAGTCGCTAAGCCTGCTGAACAAACCAGCTTAATTGCTGTGCGTACTCTGGAGCTGATGAAAGCCGCTGGTTTCCCGGACAATGTTGTGCAGTTAGTCATAGCACCGGGTCGTCAGGTCGGTGAAGTGGTAGTGCCAGACACCCGCATTCAGGCCGTGATGTTTACAGGTTCTACTGAAACTGGTGCCTGGATTGCCCGTAAACTGGCCGAACGTGGTGGCGAGCCAGTGCCGCTAATCGCCGAAACCGGTGGTCAGAATTGTATGATTGTGGACTCTACCGCTCTGCCTGAGCAAGTGGTGGATGATGTGATTTCTTCTGGTTTCCAAAGCGCTGGCCAACGTTGTTCCGCCCTTCGTGTGCTGTTTCTGCAGGAAGATGTGGCCGATAAGATCATCACTATGATCAAAGGCGCGATGAAAGAGCTGCATGTCGGCGACCCGGCCTGGTTAAGCACTGACTTAGGTCCAGTGATTGATAGCAAAGCTTTAGATCGTTTAAACCAGCATGTGCAGTATCTGGAAGGCAAAGCGACCTTGCATTATGTCTGTGATGCCCCAGCTGCTGGCGATCATTATTTCTTCGCACCACGTTTATATGAAATCAGCAGCCTGAATCTGCTGGAACGTGAAGTGTTTGGCCCTGTGGTGCATATCATCCGCTTTAAAGCCGAAGAGCTGGATAAAGTCATTCAGCAAATTAATGCTACAGGCTACGGCCTGACGATGGGCATTCATAGCCGTATCGCCCAAACCACCATGAAAGTCGCCAGCGAAATCAAAGCGGGTAACATTTATGTGAACCGCAATATGATTGGTGCTGTGGTCGGTGTGCAGCCATTTGGTGGCCGTGGTTTATCTGGTACTGGCCCTAAAGCCGGTGGCCCGTTCTACTTAAGCCGTCTGGTGAAAGAACATGAATTGCAGGCTCCTGCTTTAGATGCTGCGGTACAACAACAGTTGGAAGCTGCCAGCGGTTTTGATGCTCAGCTGTCGACTCAGTTACAGCAAATGGCTGTAGCTCAAGTGGCCTGGCTGAACCAAAACGTCAACAACAGAGGTTCTGTGTTACGTCGTTTTATCGCTCAGCTGGCTGGCAACAAGCTGGTATCAGAGCAGGAGCACGACTTAAACGAAGTGATCACAGCGGCCCGTGAACAGTTACAGTTTATCGAAAAAGAACTGGCTCAGCCTATCACTTTGCCAGGACCTACAGGTGAATCGAACCAATTACATCTGGAAGCCAAAGGGGTAGTGGCGCTGATTCGCAGCGAACACAGCAGCTTCCAACACTGGATGCTGGCGTTGATCACAGCTCTGGTATCAGGCAATGCAGTGGTGAGTACTGCAGGCGAAGCTCAGCAGGCTGAGATGGATACCTGCCGTAAGTTGTTACTGCAGGCTGGTTTACCAGCCAATCTGTTCCACTGGGTCAAGCTGCCAGCCTTAAAAGCGCTGTTAGCACACCCAGTGCTGGCAACAGCTGTGATTGAAGGCACCAACCCACTGAAAGCATTATCTGCGCAGTGGATGGCAGCCCGTGAAGGTGCTATCAGTGCTTTAGTCACCAGCCCTGCCGATCATCAGTTGTTGCACCGTTTAGTAACAGAAAAAACCGTCACTATTAACACTACAGCTGCCGGTGGTAATGCTTCGCTGATGACCATGACAGACAACCTGGGTTAAAACTTCAGCAAAAGCTTATTAAATAGGAAGCCCGCCTTGTTGCGGGCTTTTTTTTTACCTGAAAACAATATATCATTTTTTTCATATTTACACTTATTTACGAATTTCCGAAATCCGGCAATTCCAGAGCATGCTTATGACAACACCAGCTCAGCTTAAAATTTTGTCTATTTCTGACTTACAGCCAGGCATGTATGTGGTGTCTGTGCATAAACAAAAAGGCAATGTCGAAATTAAAACTCAGGGCTGGGCCAGAACAGCTGCAGTAATAGAGCAACTGAAGAAAAAAGGTGTATTGGAACTGGTGGTGGATTTAAGTAAAACCCTGGAGCAACCTAAAACGAATGGTGTGGACGCTGCAGAGGCAACACCTGTATCACAAAGTAAAAACCGCGAAAAAGTCAGCTTTGAACAAGAGCTGGGTCAAGCCAATGTGCTGTACCAGCAAGCCAAAGGTCTGCAGAAAAAAGCCTTTGCTGATATCAAAGCTGGTCGGGAGTTAAATCTTCAGCAATTTCAAGACTGCGCAACCGGCTTTATCGACTCGGTATTTCGTAATCAGGATGCATTACTTTGCATCAGCCGAATTCGTGAAAAAGATGCCTATCTGCTGGAACATTCGGTCAATGTATCTATTCTGATGACTATTTTTGCCAAGCAACTGAAGTTTGACGAAGAGCTGATCCAGCAGTTGGCGACTGGTGCTTTGTTACACGACATAGGTAAAATTCTGGTGCCAGACAGTATTTTAAATAAGCCAGGTAAACTGACAGCAGAAGAATTTGCCGAAATGCGCCGCCATGTGGTGTACAGCCATGAAATTCTGCAAAAAATACCAGGCTTAAGCCCGATCAGTATTGATGTAGCGGCCGTGCACCATGAGCGGCTGGATGGCAAAGGTTACCCTCACGGCCTGGCTGATCAACAAATCTCAGTCTATGGCAGGATGATTTCTATAGTCGACACTTACGATGCCATCACGGCACAGCGTTGCTACAAAGAAGGCCAGACAGGTATCTCGGCGCTTAAAATATTAAAACGTGAGTCTCCGCAAAGCTATGATCCTGTGCTACTGGCTCAGTTTATCAAAGCTATAGGCATTCACCCTGTCGGCACTTTGGTCAAACTTAGCAATGAAAAGCTGGGCATAGTGCTCAAAGCCAATGAGCAGGACCCATTACGTCCTGTGATTAAAGTGTTTTATAACTGTAAATTCAAACGCTATATCGAAGTGTCTGTTATTGATCTGGCAAGTAACAAAGTGGATCTGGAGATTGAAGGCGCAGTGATGCCAGAGGATTTTGGCATTGATATTATTCGCTTTTTTCGTCAATCCGTGCTGGAGTAACAAGGGTTTTAGCGGCCCCTGTAACTCCAGTCTGTTAAGGCTTCCACACTAAACTGCACCTGATTAAATTGCAGTACCACATACTGAGGCAAAATTTCTTTCACCTGAATATCTGCCGTTACCCACTGCCCCTGCTGCAAGTCTTTACCATTGACTTTAATCCAACGCTGTTTGGCATCTGTAGCATAAACATGGGCTTCAAAACGCAAAGCTGGTAACTGACGCTGTAACAGATCATCCAATTGATTGATGTCCATAGCAGGTGCATCGTGGTAATTTATTTCTTGTTTGCGTCGCTGTGGGTTATCGGCTGCAGCCAAAGCAGATTCAAACTTACCCCGCAACTCAGCCGACACGTCGGCTTGTTCCAACTCTGCAGCAGGCAATAATTCATCGACCGGAGTTAACTCTTCAGCTGTATCCGCTTCTTGCATTTGCCCGAAATCAACAAAGTCTTCATCTGTCGCGCTGCCCAGCACTTTTTCACCACGTTTGGCCGATACAACCAATTGCGGATCATCTTCCGGCACCACCTCCAGTTGCACAGGCTCAGTTGGCTTTAGTAAATCGGCCGCCAGTTGCAGTTCCATTGCAATATCAGCCGCATTAGCAATAGCAGGTGCAGCCTGAACCACAGGAGCAATGGGAGCGGTTGCTACAACCTGTTGTTTGTCACCAAATTGATACTGGCCAAGCACAAAGCCCAGCACCAGGCCTAACAACACCAATAAAGTTAAAGCGGCAATACGCCACCCCTGGTTTATTGCGGTCTTTTCTGCAGAAACAGGCACTTGCTGTTGTTGCTTTAATGCATCCATTAATAACGACATGATGGGTTCCTACCAAATAAACGCAGACAACCCTGCACCGACACCTAAGGCCACCAGCGTCAACACAGGCCACACCCAGACAGGCCAGGCCGCCTTTTCCGCTTGAGGTTTAATCGCCAACACTTCTGACGCCGCCTGATTCACCAAACCAGCATCTATTAATGCTTTTTGCTGACTATAACCCCCAAGCAAAGCGCGGTCGCAGATTAAATTGAGTAGACGTGGAATACCACCAGATAATTGAAATAATTTTTTGACTGCTGAGGAAGTAAACACTGGCCTGCTGCAACCTGCAACCTGCAGGCGATAACTGATGTATTGCTGCACTTCTTGCTCGGTCAAAGGCATTAAGTGATAACGAGCCGTGATCCGCTGCGCCAGCTGACGTAAATCCTGCCGTTGCAACAACTGCTGTAATTCAGGCTGACCTATTAAAATCACCTGCAGCAGTTTTTTAGTATTGGTTTCCAGATTGGTTAACAGCCGCAATTGTTCCAGCACGGCTGGCTGCAAATGCTGGGCTTCATCGATAATCAGAATAGTATTTTTACCGGCCTGATGGTTTTTCATCAATCGGGTGGTAATTTTGTCCGTCAGCATTTTTAAGCTGGCATCAGACTTTTTGTAGCGAATTTTTAGCTGGTCGCAGATAGCAGCCAATAACTCAAGTTCGTTTAAGGTGGGATTGAGGATAAAAGCCACTTCAGTTTGCTCGGTCAGTTCCTGCAATAAACAGCGGGACACTGTGGTTTTTCCGGTACCCACTTCACCTGTAAGCAGCACAAAGCCACCCGCTTCACCTAAACCATACCGCAGATGCGCCAAAGCTTCGGCATGACGGGCGCTTAAGAACATAAAATCAGGATTAGGCGCTATCGAAAAAGGCTGACTGGTTAAACCGAAAAATCCGGTATACATAAGCTTCCCGCTGCTGAGTTTTGGCGACAACGCCAAGCAAAAAATTTTACCCTAAGTAATTGAAGTTGCAGGGCGACGACAAGCGAACGAGACCCCAATATACATAGTTGTCTATGAGATTGGGGCGAGAGAACGCAGGCAACAAAGCTGCAGCTTTAAGTACGACGGGTATATAATGGCAAAAAAACAGGGAAGGTTAAAGCATTGAAAACTTATGTTGTAGCGGGAGCAGGAATACATTGAACATTTATCTTGTGGGCGGGGCTGTTCGCGACGAGCTGTTGGGCTACCCGGCTTTGGATCAGGACTGGCTGGTGGTCGGCGCTACACCTGAACAATTACTGGCTTTGGGTTACCAGGCTGTCGGCAAAGATTTCCCGGTGTTTTTGCATCCAAAAACTAAACAGGAATACGCTTTGGCCCGCACCGAACGCAAACAAGGTCAGGGCTACACAGGCTTTGCTTGTTATTTTGCTCAGGATGTCACCTTAGAGCAGGATTTACAGCGCCGAGACCTAACCATCAATGCCATAGCCAAAGATGATACAGGCCAGCTGCACGACCCTTATGGTGGTATTGCCGATCTGAACGCCAGGGTTCTGCGGCATGTCTCTCCAGCATTTAGTGAAGACCCGCTGCGGGTATTAAGAGTTGCTCGTTTTTATGCCCGTTATTTCCATTTAGGCTTTACGGTCGCCGCTGAAACTTTGCAGTTAATGACAGAGCTGAGCCATAGCGGTGAGCTGCAGCATTTAACTGCAGAAAGAGTCTGGCAGGAAACGGCACGCGCTTTAACAGAACAAGACCCACAAGCTTATTTTGAATTGCTGCACAGCTGCGGCGCATTAAAGGTATTGATGCCAGAACTGGATCAGCTGTGGGGTGTGCCTAACCCGCCACAGTGGCATCCGGAAATAGACACCGGCATCCACTGCATGCTCGTACTTAAACAAGCGGCTTTATTGTCTGACCGGTTAGATGTGCGTTTTGCTGCGCTTTGTCATGATCTGGGCAAAGGTATTACCGATCCGGCTTTATGGCCCAAACATCATGGCCACGAACATACTGGTTTGCCTTTAGTACAGGAGCTATGCAGCAGACTCAAGGTGCCAAACGATTGTCGTGACTTGGCTTTATTGGCCTGTGAGTATCATCAGTTGCTGCACAAAGCCTTTGAGCTTCGCCCTGCCACAGTGCAAAAATTATTTGATGGCATAGATTTATGGCGCAAACCCGAACGCCTGGATTTATTACTGCTCTGTGCGATAGCTGATTTACGCGGCCGCACTGGTTTTGAACAAGCTGCTTACCCACAAGCTGATTATTTACGTCAGCTTGCTCATGCAGCTCGCGCCATTGATATCAAAGCCATAGTGGCCTTGGGTTTAAAAGGTGAAGCCATTAAACTGGAAGTAACCAAAGCACGGCTTGAGGCTATTAGTGACGCTAGACAGCAGTGGCTGCAGCATCAGGCCAGTTGAATTCTACCTGCCACAACTTTTGTGGCTCATTGTAGCAAAGCCACATCTGCTGATAGTTTTGGCCTGTCAGCGGATGAAGTTGTTCTGGTGCCAGTTCGGATAAAGGCAGTAGCACAAAAGCATTTTTAGTGATTTCGTCCCGCGGCAATTCCACAGGCTCTTTGCAAATTAATTGATCATAAGTCAACAAATCCAGATCCAGCCGTTTGCCACAAAATTTTGGCGATTTAGCTGGCCGGCCATATTTTTGCTCTATCGCCTTAAAAGCAGCCACACAGTCAGCTACAGATAAATTTGTGTTGGCTTCAGCCACCAGATTATAAAAAGCATCACCGTCAAAACCCACAGCTTCACTTTCGTAGACGGCAGAGCAACGAATTTCTCCAAACAACGCTGTCAGTTCCAGATAAGCAGCGCTGATATGCAAATCACGCTCTATATTGCTGCCAATACTGATATAAATCAGCGCCATTACCAGCTTCCACGCGATATAGACACACCAACACTAGCAGCAGCTGGCACTGCAGCAGGCTTGGCAATGCTGACTTTCACCGCTTTAGTTGGGAATTTTTCCAGCACCATAGCTGCGACTTTTTCAGCCACAGTTTCAATTAATTCATGAGGTTGCTGACAAATCTCTGCAATGGCTGTACAGACAGCGCTGTAATCCAGAGTGTATTTCAAATCATCGGTTGCAGCAGCTTGCCGGATATCGGTCGCCAGCTCTAAATCAAACTCCAGTGTCTGTTGAATGGCTTTTTCCCAGTCATACACACCTATTACCGTCTGAACCTTGAATTGTCTGATAAAAACTATATCCGTCATAGATTTCCGCTTTTGTTAAGGACTTGTTTCAGGTAGGCTGGTCGGATAGGCAAATACTAAAAAAGCCTATACTCTGAACACCTTATTAAACAGAACGCGATTTTAGCGTACTTTGCCGGACTGAGGAACCTTAATCCATGACCCCTACCATAGCGATATTGATGCTGCTCGCTTATTTAAGCGGCTCAATCTCGTCTGCCATACTGGTCAGTCGAATTTTCAGGCTGCCCGATCCGCGCACTCATGGTTCAGGTAATCCGGGCGCTACTAATGTCCTGCGTCTAGGTGGTGCTTTCCCTGCCTCATTAGTCTTGGTATTTGATGTACTCAAAGGCACTATTCCGGTCTGGGGTTCGTATTTTTTAGGCATAGAAGCTTTCTACCTGGGTATGATTGCGGTCTGTGCCTGTCTGGGTCATATATTCCCGATCTTTTTTGGCTTTAAAGGTGGTAAAGCTGTGGCTACAGCTTTTGGCAGTATGATGCCTATAGGGCTGGATTTAGCAGGTTTACTGATTTCCACCTGGATGATGTTAATAGGCGCCACAGGCTACTCTTCGCTAGCAGCTATAGTGACTGTAAGTCTGGCGCCTATTTTTACCTGGTTTATCAAACCTCTGTACACTATCCCTGTGTCTATGCTGAGCCTGTTGATTATAGTCCGTCACAAGGACAACATCATCCGGCTCTGGCAGGGTAAGGAAACTAAGGTTTGGCATAAAAACCGCAAAAACAAAGCTCAAAATACCGAACAAGACTAAAAATGGGGTCAGATCACATTAGTTATGCGTAACCAATGTGATCTGACCCCATTTTTATTACAAGGCTGGCAGTTGCTCCATAGGCCAGCGTGGTGTTACCCCTATAGTTAAGTCCTGCTGCTGCCCTGCTTTTAAACGCTGAAAACCAGCAAAAGCAATCATAGCGCCGTTGTCGGTGCAAAACTCTTTGCGTGGGTAATAAACCTGACCTTTTAAACTTTTCAGCAGTACTTCTAACTGTTCACGCAATGAGGTATTGGCACTGACGCCACCGGCCACCACTAAACGTTTTAAGCGCTGTTCTTTTAACGCCCGACGACACTTCAACACCAGCGTATCCACTACAGCCTGTTGAAATGACGCTGCTATATCGGCCTGCACTTCAGGACTTTTGCCCTCGGCTGCGATCACATTAGCAGCTGCAGTTTTTAAACCACTGAAGCTGAAATTCAAACCAGGTCTGTCAGTCATAGGGCGAGGAAAAGCGTATTTATCAGCTTGACCTTGAGTGGCTAATTTCGCCAGCAAAGGCCCACCGGGATAATCTAAACCCATTAATTTGGCTGTTTTATCAAAAGCTTCACCAGCGGCATCATCCACAGATTCGCCTAAAAGCTGGTACTGACCTATGCCATCCACCCGCACCAGTTGCGTGTGCCCACCTGAGACCAACAAGGCGATAAAAGGAAACTCTGGTGGGTTTTCTTCCAGCATAGGTGCCAGTAAATGGCCTTCCATATGATGCACTGCAAGTGCGGGCTTGCCCCAGGCAAAAGCTAAACTACGGCCTATTGCGGCCCCCACTAACAAAGCTCCGGCTAAACCAGGGCCCGCTGTATAAGCAACACCGTCTATGTCAGATGCCTCACAACCCGCTTCTATTAGCGCTTGTTGAATTAAAGGTAATGTTTTACGTATGTGGTCACGAGAGGCCAGCTCAGGCACTACGCCACCATAATCTGCATGCAATGGGATCTGGCTGTATAACACATGACTTAACAGACCCCGCTCTTCGTCATACACAGCGATGCCGGTTTCATCACAGGATGTTTCTATGCCAAGTACTCGCATTTTGCTCCCCTTACCTATATGCTACGCGGCGAATTGTACTGGGATCCGAGCATCATCACCAGTACAACACTTATTGCTTTACATTGGGGCTGGCTTTTGAGTAAAATGCCGCACCATTTTTAATCGTATTGGTTAGACACTAACCAGAGTTGACCGAGGTGAGAATTTAATGCCTGTTGTTAAAGTAAAAGAAAACGAACCATTTGACGTAGCTTTACGTCGTTTCAAGCGCTCTTGTGAAAAAGCTGGCGTATTAGCTGATGTACGCTCTAAAGAGTTTTTCGAGAAGCCAACTTGGGTTCGTAAGCGTAAGAAAGCTGCCGCTGTTAAGCGTCACATGAAAAAGCTTTCTCGCGAAAACGCTCGTCGCATCAAGCTTTACTAAGATTATTGCCTGACCTATGGCATTGTTAGAACAGCTGCAAGAAGCGCAAAAAGACGCAATGCGTGCCAAAGACAAATTGCGTCTGGGTACTATTCGTTTAGCTTTAGCTGAAATCAAACAACGTCAAATTGACTCGCAGATGGTGCCTGATGACGCCAATGTCCTTCCAGTGTTAACCAAAATGGTTAAGCAGCGGAAAGAGTCTGCCAGTCAATACAGTGCAGCAGGTCGGCAAGATTTAGCTGATATTGAATTAGCAGAAATCGTAATCGTAGAACAGTTTTTGCCACAAGCCTTATCTCAGGCAGAGCTAGATGATTTAGTGCAGCAAGCTATCACTGCTGTTGCAGCCTCTGGAATGCAGGACATGGCGAAAGTCATGGCCCACTTAAAGCCGCAGGTTCAAGGCCGTACTGATATGGCCGTTTTAAGTCAGGTTATTAAAGCTCGTTTGAGTTAAGCTTCTAGCTGAACTACTGCAC
>NZ_JAIWOI010000091.1 GCF_020217005.1 Rheinheimera sp.
GCCGTGCCCTTAGCACGGCTTGTCTTTTTCTGTATACCCGTCGTATTTGAAGCTGCAGCTTTGTTGACTGCGCTCTTTCGCCCCGGCTACATAGCAGGTCTATGCTTCTGGGTCACTCGAGCTTGCCGTCTTGCTGCAACCTCAAGTTGTCTGGGTCTATATCAGTAGATGAGGAAAAAGGTGGCAGGACAAATCCCCAGACACTTTATCGACGACTTATTAGCTCGTACAGATATAGTGGAACTGATCGATCACAGAGTTCCTTTAAAAAAGGCCGGTAAAAACTACCAGGCTTGTTGTCCTTTCCATAACGAAAAATCCCCTTCTTTTACCGTAAGTAGCGACAAACAGTTTTACCATTGCTTTGGTTGTGGCGCTCACGGCAATGCCATCAGTTTTATGATGGCCTATGAACAGCTTGAATTTGTAGAGGCCATTGAAGAACTGGCCAAACAGCATCATTTAGAGATACCACGCGAACAAGGCAGTGGTAAGCAGTATCCGCAGGCTCAGGCCGACGATTATAGCCAGATGCAAAAAGCAGCAGATTTGTATCAGCAACAGCTGAAGCAACAGGTTCATGCTGCCAGTTATTTGCACAAACGTGGAATTTCAGAGGCCACAGCAACAAAATACGGCATAGGCTATGCGCCGGATAGCTGGGATTTTGTGTTAAAGCAGTTAGGCCCTTCACGTTCAGCTCGTGATCAGCTGTTTGAAATTAAATTGATTAGCCGTAACGATCAGGGCCGCGAGTATGATTTTTTCCGCGACCGGCTGATGTTTCCCATTCGGGATAAACGCGGCAGAGTGATAGGTTTTGGCGGCAGAGTGATAGGAGAAGGTACACCGAAGTATCTAAACTCTCCTGAGACCAGACTTTTCCATAAAGGCCGTGAACTTTATGGCTTATTTGAAGCCAGACAAAGCCAGGACAGATTAAGTCGTGTGGTTATTGTCGAAGGTTATATGGATGTGGTTGGACTGGCCGAGCAAGGAATATCTTTTGCCGTGGCTTGTTTAGGCACCGCTACGACCCCAGATCACATGCATACGTTATTCCGTTTGACCAGCACAGTGACCTGCTGTTATGACGGCGACAGAGCAGGAAGAGATGCAGCATGGCGAGCTTTACAGAGCGCTTTACCGCATTTAAAAGACGGCGTAGAGCTAAATTTTGTATTTTTACCAGACGGCGAAGACCCGGACTCACTGGTGCAAAAAGAAGGCAAAGAGGCCTTTTTACATCGTCTGGAACAGGCCATGCCTTTAGGTCAATATTTATTTGACCATCTGGCCAAAGAGTTAGACTTAAACAGCGATGCCGGCAAATCTGCCCTCTGGGTCAAAGGCAATGAGCTGATTAAACAAATTCCAAGTGAATTTTACCGCGATGCCTTGTTTGAAACGCTAGGTTCGCTGGTGGGTAAATCGTCGCAGCAAAATACGGCGGCAAGAAGCCAAAACAAAGTACAGAGCAAAGCTCCAGTCGCGACAAAAATTACGCCGATGCGCCGGGCTATAGCTCTGTTATTGCAATACCCGGCCCTTGCCAAAGTGATGCCTTTGGCTCCTGAGCTGGCTCAGGCGAATTTACCAGGTATTCAGTTGTTATTGACAGTACAGGACACTTTATTAGCTCAACCTGAACTGACCACAGCACAATTGCTGGAACATTGGCGGGATACGCCTGAATACAACATATTAGTGAAGCTGGCGTTATGGGATCATCAGGTCGCAGAAGAACAGTTAACTAAAGAATTTCTGGATACTTTCCGCTCTATAGAGGATCAGTATCTGGCTCAACGCCTGGAAGAATTGCAACGCAAAGATACGTTGCAGCAACTGACCACGGCGGAAAAACACGAATTTGTGTTGCTGTTAAAAGCTTTTAAAAGCAAATAACCGTGAGTAAGCCGTCATTGTGCGGTGGCTAGAAAAGCCGCGCTTTGTTATAATCGCTAATTCGCATTTTTGAACTAACTATTTGGGTGGAAGAACAGCCTCTATGGAGCATAATCCTCAGTCGCAACTAAAACTCCTGATCTTAAAGGGTAAAGAGCAAGGGTATTTGACCTTTGCTGAAGTGAATGATCATCTTCCACAAGATATTATTGACTCCGATCAGATCGAAGACATTATCCGTATGATCAATGACATGGGTATCCAGGTGTTTGAAACAGCACCAGATGCCGATGACCTGATCATGTCTGACGCTGCGCCGGATGAAGACGCCGCAGAAGAAGCCGCACAGGCTTTAGTTAGTGTGGATAAAGAGTTAGGTCGCACTACAGATCCGGTCCGTATGTATATGCGCGAAATGGGCACTGTAGAGCTGTTAACCCGTGAAGGCGAAATCGACATCGCCAAACGGATTGAAGATGGTATCAATCAGGTGCAGACCTCTGTGGCTGAATACCCTGAGGCCATCACCTATCTGTTAGAACAGTGGGATAAATTCGAAGCCGAAGAAATTCGCTTAAGTGACATTGTCACGGCTTTTATTGATCCAAACGAAGCCGACGACTTACCGCCAACAGCGACTCATATCGGCTCTGACGTGCCGGAAGATGAACTGGCTGATGAAGATGCAGATATCTCTGGCGATGACGAAGAGTCAGAAGACGGTGATGATGAAGCGGACACTGGCCCGGATCCAGAAATGGCGCGCGAGAAGTTCACGGAACTACGTACTCAGTACGAAGTCACCCGTAACTCTATCGTTAAAAACGGCCGCGAGCATCCGACCACCAAAGAAGAAATCGAAAAACTCAGCGAAGTTTTCCGTTGCTTCCGTTTAGTGCCAAAACAATTTGACCGCCTGGTCAAAAACATGCGTGAAATGATGGACCGTGTTCGCGTCCAGGAACGTATTGTGATGAAGCACTGCGTTGAGTACGCCAAAATGCCAAAGAAAAACTTTATGAAGTCTTTCAGTGGCAATGAAAACTCAACAGCATGGATAGACGCGGAAATTGCAGCCAATAAACCTTATTCAGCCAAGCTGGGTGAGATGCGCGAAGAGCTGTATCGCAGTGTTGAAAAGCTGAAAAAAATTGAAGAAGAAACTGGCCTTTCGATCTTTAAAATTAAAGATATCAACCGTCGCATGTCGATTGGTGAAGCGAAAGCCCGTCGTGCGAAAAAAGAAATGGTTGAGGCGAACTTACGTCTGGTTATTTCTATCGCGAAAAAATACACCAACCGTGGTTTACAATTCCTTGATCTAATTCAGGAAGGTAACATCGGCTTGATGAAGGCTGTCGACAAGTTCGAATACCGTCGTGGTTATAAGTTTTCAACTTACGCTACATGGTGGATCCGTCAGGCCATTACCCGTTCTATCGCTGACCAGGCCCGTACTATCCGGATCCCTGTGCATATGATTGAAACCATCAACAAACTGAACCGTATTTCACGTCAGATGTTGCAGGAAATGGGTCGTGAGCCTTCTCCGGAAGAGTTGTCCGAACGTATGGGCATGCCGGAAGACAAGATCCGTAAAGTGCTGAAAATTGCCAAAGAGCCAATCTCTATGGAAACGCCAATAGGTGATGATGAAGATTCGCATCTGGGCGATTTTATCGAAGACAGTACTTCGGAATCGCCACTGGACTCAGCGACCATGGAAAGCTTAAAAGCCGCCACCAACGAAGTCTTGGCTGGTTTAACAGCCCGTGAAGCAAAAGTACTGCGTATGCGTTTTGGTATCGATATGAATACCGACCATACCCTGGAAGAAGTGGGTAAACAGTTTGACGTAACACGGGAACGTATCCGTCAAATCGAAGCCAAAGCGCTGCGTAAACTGCGCCACCCTTCCCGTTCAGAAGTGTTAAAAAGCTTCCTCGACGAGTAGATTTGTTTTGCGTCTCAAATGTGCTCCTGCATTTGCGACCTACCGTCCTTCCATGGACATAAAAGAGGCACCGCAAGGTGCCTTTTTTATTGAAGCGGATAAAAAGTAAGCAATCGATACAAACTCTGTGTTATCAAGCGGTGACAACAGCGGAAAAACTTCTTATACTGCCTGCGCTCTTCAGGCTTACGATCGCAAAACCTAAAGACGCTTCTCAAATGGCCCTATAGCTCAGTTGGTTAGAGCATCCGACTCATAATCGGCAGGTCCCTGGTTCAAGTCCAGGTGGGGCCACCATTTATTAAAGTTTCTTTTCTTTACTTCGATTTCCCCAAATCCATTTCTGCCAACAATTGCTGCATCAATTGCATCACTTTGATATTGGCTTGTTCCATTTGGCTCAGGCTTTGTAAGGTTTCTGGCCAGCTCCCCTGATGGTAATAGTCCAGCGTCAGCTTGGCTTGTTGATGCACGGCTTCATGTGGCGCCTCTATTTGCTGATAGACCGAATCTTTGGCCATACGCTGCTGTGTAGGTAATTGCTCGTATAAAGCGCCAAGCCGGCATTGGTGTTCGTCTGGTAAGTCTTTGGCCTGAAAGCTTGCGCCGCCCAA
Organism: Rheinheimera sp.; assembly: GCF_020217005.1. Classification (GTDB taxonomy): domain Bacteria; phylum Pseudomonadota; class Gammaproteobacteria; order Enterobacterales; family Alteromonadaceae; genus Pararheinheimera. The sequence continues at coordinate 4,474 of NZ_JAIWOI010000091.1, forward strand.
CAAGGTGCGATACACCATCATCTTCATCACCAGTTCCTGCAAATTGGCGAGTTCCACCGCAAACACCATGGCTGAGTAGCTGCTACTGCGATCGGCCTGAATACAATTCTGGCCGATATGCTGGCTGACCTCTGCTGTATCAGCGAACAAAGTGGACAAGGCGTGAGTTTCTTTATCCATAGCACTGACATGGGCGCTGACTTCATCTACCTGCTGCAAAATACTTTGTATAGAGCCACTGATTTTAGTGGTAGCAGCTGTGGTTTTGATGGCTAGTTTACGTACTTCATCTGCAACTACCGCAAAACCACGGCCATGTTCACCTGCTCTGGCCGCTTCAATAGCCGCATTAAGCGACAACAAGTTGGTTTGTTCTGAAACGGAGCGGATCAGTTCTACCACACCGGAAATCAAAGCCGTTTCGCTTTTTAGTTTTTGCAGCGTCTGTAAAGTGATAGTGCTTTGCCTTTGCAATAATCCAAGCTGATTATTTGATTCCAACATCTGTCTACCGCTGTGTTCAGCCAGTTGTTTGGCATCAGAGGCCAACTGCTGTTGCTGTTTCAAATCATCAGCCAGTCGTAGCATACTGCGCTCCATATGCAGCATACTTTGTTCAAATTGCCCCAGCTCAGTGGCAGCTTTTGCTGTACTCTCCTGTTGTTGAGTAATGGTTTTAAGCTGCAGATCCCTGGCGGCCAGTTGGTGTTCCAGTTGCTGATTCTGCGCTAACAACTGCTGTAGTTGTTGCTCCATCTCTTGCCGTTTTACTTCAGCGTGTTGCAACTTCACAGTGCGTACCAGGCTCCACATAAGTCCCCCTTTTCCCCTACAGTCAAGCCCGGCAAAACGCCGGGCCGCGCACACGATCGCTGATCAGCACTTACAGGTCGCTATGAGGACCAAAAACTTCATAGTGAATTTGCGCCGAAGCCACCCCCAAAGCCAGTAACTGATCTTTGGCAAACTTCATAAACCCTGTAGGACCACAGAGGTAGAAGTTGGCACTTTGCAGCGGTAACTCATTGGCGACGACTTTCAGATCCATCAAACCAGTAAACTGACCAGCAGCTGTGTTCTGCTCCGCTTTGTTGTACCAGGTAAAGTTGTGCAGTAAGGGGTAGTCTTGTTCCAGTTGCGAAATACGCTGTGCAAACGAATGTTGCTGTGGATTTTCACAGGCGTGCAGGAAAAACACCGGGGTTTGCTGTTTTAACGCCACTATACTTTCCAGCATCGACAGCATAGGGGTTAAACCCACACCTGCGGAGATCAACACTGTAGGTAAATGCGCAGATTGCAGGAAGAAGTCACCCGCAGGTGGCAGAATATCCAGCTCATCTCCGGCTTGAATATGGTCGTGCAGGTAATTTGAAACCAAACCTGCCACTTCGCCTTGCTCGCGTTTGACACTAATACGATAGCTTTGGCTATTAGCTTTGTCAGACAAGGAATACTGGCGGATTTCATAGTAGTCACATGACGCTGGCTTTACTTTCACCCCCAGATATTGGCCTGGCAGGTAATCTACAACTGCTTCACCATCTTTGGGTACCAGTACAAAGCTGGAGACCAGCTCAGATTCACGGATTTTTTCTTTCACTTTAAAACGACGTGGGCCATACCAGCCCCCTGGTTTTTGTTCAGTCTGGTTATAGAGCTGACGCTCACGGCCTATAAAGACCTTCGCTAAAAAGCCATAAGCTTCAGTCCAGGCCTGCTCTACTTCAGGCGTAAAGGCATCAGGAGCCAGTTCACGTAAGGTTTCAATCAGGTGATGACCTACAATGTCGTAGTGCTCAGGCTGAATAAAAAAGCTGGTATGTTTATGCGCCACACGCTCCACAGTTTCAGTCAGCACAGACAAGTTATCGATATTTTTGGCGTAAGCTGCAATAGCACTAAACAAAGCAAATTGCTGACGGCCACTGTGCTGGTTCGTCATGTTAAAAATATCTTTCAGCTCTGGATTCAGTTGAAACATACGCTGATAGAAATGGTTAGTGATGGCTACACCAGCACCTTCCAGTAAGGGCACAGTGCTTTTAACGATGGCAATAGTTTGAGCAGGTAACATAATAAAACCTCTTTTGAGTGACTAAGTGAGTGTGAGTTAAGTATTCAGAACAACATCAATTAACCCGGTCTGCCATCAGCACGGGGCTGAGTCAGAACAGGCCAATAAAACCAAAGGAAGATGGCGAAGGCGCAGAGCCATAACAAAGCGCTGACTTGCCAGAACAACAAAGGAAACCCTGCTAAGCTGGCCAACATCCGCATTGGGCCAGCCAGCAACAGCAAAGCAAAAGCTAAACTTATGGTTTTGCCAACCTGCAGTACCCGGCCTGTATGGCCTAAAGACACCCGGGCCATCATGGCGAGAATCAAACCAGCCATAGCGCTGATACTCAGCAGATGCAGCACGTCTTTAAACACAAGGAGCTGAGTTAAATCGCTGATGCCTAAAAGAATTAAACCTAAAGCCAAAGCCAGATAAGCCAGCTGTAAAGACCAAAGCAAAGGCGCAGACCAGATTTTCCATGGGGTCCAGAAGGATAAACGCCCCAGATGCAAAGACCCCACCAGCAGCATCAACCAGCCCGCTTTCAGTGGCAGTTGGACAAAAAAACCTGTGATAAACAAAACGGTGCCAAACACGGATAAAGGCAATAACAACTTATCCAGCAGCGGGGTTTTGACTTGCTCCAGTCCTAAAGCTCTGGCGGTAAAAAACGGGATCACCCGCCCGCCTACTATGCCCATCAGGATGCCAAACAGCAGGATCATGCTGTGGCTTAAGTGCGAAGCGGCGGCTAACTGCTGTGTTGCAGCTGCATAAACAAAAGCCGTATTGAGCAAAGCCATCACAGATAACAGTGGAATAAACAGATAGTTATTTTTACTTTTTGCCCTGAAGAGCAAGCTCGCCAGGCTGTAAATAGCACCAGTCCACCACAGCAGTTGAGCGGCGATAAAAAGCCATAACACTGGAGTGTATTGGGCGAATAACAAGCTAAAACGGGCAATCAGCCACAAACTGCTTAGGAGCAGCAAGGGTTTGCCCGAAATGCTTGGCAAACCTGTCCAGTTTTGTGCTGCCGTCAGTAAAAAGCCCACAGCCACAGCAGCACCAAAGCCAAATACCATCTCATGGGCGTGCCACAAGGCTGCAGGAAAACCAAACTGAAACGACATCAGGCCGCTAAACCACAAGGCCCAAATGCTGATCGCCAAAAAAGCCCAACAGGCACCAGCCAGAAAAAAAGGCCGGAATGCCAGGGCAAACAACGGATAAGCAGATAGAGCTTTTCGCTTACCCTCTTGCACCTCGTCAGGCCAGTGGATATTGATCAAAGGAGGACGCTGGCTCATTTTTTTACTCACAACCTAACGCACTTCTTTATGCAGTTCGTACTGAGCTATACAGCGGCAGACATAGGCAATTTTCACCAAAGTTGCGCTGAAAATCATAGTGACATGACCTGCCAGTTGCAGCTCAAACGAAAACATATAAGACAGCGGATAACAGACAACCACAGTTGCCAGCAGTAAACTAAAGGACAAGGCTAATAAAGTATTGGCAGCCAATAACAAAGTTTCGAACTTGTCAGAGGCGGACAGTTTTTCATTACTAAAAAATTGGGCAACGTGAAACATCATAAGCTCCTAAGGAATCACTTGATCCCGGTTTGGTTTCTTTATGTATTGCAGCTCTGATGCCAGTTATTTTTCAATTTAATTTCAACAACTTAAAAAATAAATAAGTAAAATTCATGTCAAAATGACAACAACAAAAAGAGTCAAAATGACAAACTAGATTCTTTGTGACATAATTTAAGAACTCTAATTGTCAGCAGGAGCTGTAATGGCCGAACTCAACTCAACCTTGTTGCTGGAAGTAGCGCTGGATCTGGCTAACAGCATCACCACCATAGATCGCTTTGACCGTTTACTGGGCTCTGTCCGCAAAGCTATTAACTGCGATGCTGTGGTCTTGCTCTCTTTTCAGGGCGATTTGCTGATGCCGCTGGCGATCCAGGGCTTAACAGCTGATACCTTAGGCCGTCGTTTCGCTCTAAAGGACCACCCTCGCCTTGCGATCATTTGCCAAAGCAGCAGCCCGGTGCGTTTTCCATCCGACACTGAATTGGCCGATCCTTACGATGGCTTGTTACTGGCACAGGCCGGTGACTTGCCTGTGCATTCCTGCATGGGTTTACCTTTGTATTCAGATGGCCAACTGATAGGGGTGCTGACGCTGGACAGCCTGAAACCAGATGCTTTTTCTGCCATAGCGGAGCGCACCTTAGACTTAATTGCAGCTATGTCGGCAGCCACCTTAAAAACCGCTATTCAGCTGAAAAAACTCGAACAACAAGCGCTGCAGGCGCAACATTTAGTGGAAGAACTGACTCATGAAGCCCTGATCCGGGATGGTGGCGAGCTGATAGGTCAAAGCCAGGCCATGCTGGCGCTAAAAAGTGATATTCAACTGGTGGCGGGTTCAGATTACACAGTGCTTATTCAAGGCCAGACTGGTGTAGGTAAAGAGCTGGTCGCCAGAACTCTGCATCAGTTATCCAGAAGAGCGAAACGGCAACTGGTGCATTTAAACTGTGCTTCTTTGCCTGAAACGCTAGCTGAATCTGAGTTGTTTGGTCATGCCAAAGGTGCTTTTACCGGCGCCGAGCGGGAAAGGCCGGGTAAATTTTTATTGGCCGATGGCGGTACTATATTCCTCGATGAAGTTGGTGAACTACCACTTAGCGTGCAAAGTAAATTATTGCGGGTGCTGCAAAGCGGTGAAATTCAGCCTGTTGGCAAAGATGAAGTAAAAACGGTCAATGTGCGGGTGATAGCAGCCACCAACAGAGATTTAGCCGCAGAAGTGGCTGCAGGTCATTTTCGCGCCGACTTGTATCATCGATTGTCGGTGTATCCCATTACTGTACCTGCACTCAAAGAGCGGCAACAGGATGTGCTGCTGCTGGCCGGCTATTTTCTCGAACTGACAGCCCGCAAACTGGGCATACGCCAGCTAAAACTCAGTACTGCAGCTCAGTCTGTGTTGTTGCAGTACAACTGGCCTGGTAATGTGCGGGAGCTGGAACATGTGATTAGCCGCGCTGCGCTCAAAGCCAGAAAAGAAGCCAAAGCTCAGGATATTATTGCGCTGTTACCACAGCATCTGGAACTGGCAGAGCGCGCAGTTTCATCCGATAACAACCCGCCAGCAGCTTTGCCTATGATCCACAGCAACGGCTTAAGCCTGAAAGCGGCCACTGAAGAATTTCAGAAGCAGCAAATTATTCAAATCTTAAGCCAAACCGCAGGTAACTGGAGTCTGGCGGCGAAGCAGCTGGATCTAGACAGAGCCAATCTGGCCCGCCTCGCCAAACGCTTAGGTATTAAAGTCGAAAAAACAGTTCGCAGCTAAGCTGGCTTACAGCTTATCCAGCCAGCGCGTGAGCAATTGCTGGCTAAACTGGCGTAAAGCCGGGGCATAGGCCTGGGTGTCCTGGCGGAT
>NZ_JAIWOI010000092.1 GCF_020217005.1 Rheinheimera sp.
TTTGGCTAAATCTGCCAGAGGCCAGGCCGCTAATTCAGTCGCATGGCCAAGCAACCATTGTTCGATACGCTGGCCTTCCAGTTCAGGGTGGCATTGAAACGCCAGTACCTGTGAACCTATACAGTAAATTTGCTGGTAACTTTCACTCGATGCCAACAGCTCCGCACCAGCAGGCAAATCAAAGGTATCGCCATGCCAGTGAAACATCGGGATATCTTGATCTGTTTTATCCACAGCAAAAAGACCTGTATCCAGCCCTTCTTGAGTAAAACGAATAGGCGACCAGCCAATTTCTTTGCCATAAGCGCCCGGATAGACAGCAGCACCAGCAGCTGCGGCTATCAGCTGCGACCCGAGACAAACCCCTAACAAGGGTCGTTGTTCTGCCAAACGTTGTTTAGCTATCAAAAGCTCAGTCTGTAAAAACGGATACAAAGCCGTGTCGTAGACCCCAACAGGACCACCTAAAATCACAGTTAAATCGGCCTGATAAGCCGCAGTTAAATCATCTATAGCCGCATCCAGATACTGCAGCTGATAACCGGCGGCCGTTAATGGCCCGGCAAAACTACCGAGATCTTCAAACTGCAAATGCCGGATCACCACACAACTTTTCGTTTTCATCTATTGTCTCCTCTTTTTCTCCTTTATGCCGCGTCCTGATGTTCACGACAAATCAGCTCTGTGCTTGCGACAGGCAAAGGCTGCTGAGTTAAACCACAAAAGGGCAAACCGTCCTGTTGTTGATGGAAACGACAGCTTTTGCATTGACCAAAACTTTTGCGCTGCTGTTGCTGCTGCACCTGGCTCAACAACTGATGCAAAGCACCGGTCAGTTGTTGCTCCAACTCAGGCCCCAACTGCTGCACTGCTTGTTGCAGCACCTGCACAGCCACCAACTGCTGTACTACAGCTAAACCTGCTGCTGTTGGTTTTAAATGCACTATGCGTTTGTCCTGCAGATCCGGCTCTTTGTAGATCCACTGCCGCTCTTCCAGCGCTTTTAACGACTGGGACACTGTGCCTTTGGTCAGACCCAGATAGTCGGTCACGCCCATCACAGTGTCTGAATAATGATTACAAATACTCAGATAACGCAAAGCGCTAAGCTGCACTGCCGGCACCACAGAAAGTTCGGCATCGTCCCGCTGCCAGCTACGCAACAAACTGTTGATGCGTTCAACATAATCAAAAAAGCTTAAAGCCATAGTTTTTACACCTGCACTTGCATCTGGATTTAGAACTGCATTTTATTGTCACAGTATAGCTTGACATTGTATCGAAGCGAAACTATTATTTTCACAACGTATCGAATCGATACTTAATTTAAGGTTGAGTGAGGAGCTTTTTATGAACGTTCAGGTTTTTGACACCCATGTAAAAACGACCAATGGCCACTACCTGCATTTTGATGTATTGGTAACGCCAGAGCATGCAGGGAAGGCTAAACTCTATGCGCAGCAGTTTTTACAACAACAAGGCTACGCTAATGAAGACGTGCAGCAGCAAAGCTGTGATTTTTGTCATAACGAAATAGCCACCCCAGCTGTTATTGAAGCTATTCATACGCAGGGGTATTACATTCTGAAATTACAGGGCTGCTAAGCGGCTCTGTGTTCATTAACCCAAGAACAAAGGAGCAGCCTGATGAGTCCGGCCATTCTTGCTTGCGATTTACATGATCATGTCGAAATTATCTGTATGAGACGATACCCGGTCCTGATCCATCAGCTGGATGGCAGCACTATTCAGGGGATTGCCCGTGACACCCGAAGTACAGCACAGCAAGAATTTCTGCTGCTGGATAAGGACGGTCAAAAAGTGGAAATTCCACTGCTGCAGATTGAACGTATTGAGGTATTGGATGCCAATGCACCCCAACAGCAAATTTGGTTACAGCAAGGCGGAAGCTGCGCTATTTAAGCCTTTCCCCCCTTTAAAAAAGAAGCCACCGACCAGGTGGCTTTTTTGTTTTCTGGCATTTAGTTGCACAGAACAAAAAATAAAACGATAAAAATCAAAATCTTAATAATTAATCCACAGTTTTATTAAAACATAGCCTTGACACAGTTTCGATTCAAAACAATAATACGTATCGAATCGAAACATAATGTAAAGTACGGCGCAATGCAGTGCAGTACAGATTCTTAACCTGACTCTTTTAAAGGAAACAAAGCTATGAACACTAAAACTATTGCTACTTTTTACCATGCGGGTTGCCCTGTTTGCATTAGCGCAGAACAGACGTTGCTCAGCATGATTGACCCAAACAACTACCAAATCAACGTAGTGCATTTAGGCGAGCAGAGTGCAGAAGTTGCCACTGCCAAAGCTGCAGGCATCCAGTCAGTGCCAGCCTTAGTGATTGATGGCCAGGTATTACATATCAACTTTGGCGCTGCCATCACAGATTTAGCCTGAGGTGAATGATGAAAAAATTACTGTTAAGTTCTTTCATAGCTTTAGCTGCCAGTCAGGCAATAGCTCATGGCCCTGGTGGTATTCACTCAGAAAAATCAGCCACCAAAGCAGCTTTTGATTTAGTCCACACTCGCGTCTTTAAAGACGGTACCCATCTGGTATTTGAGCAGGTGGTTGCAGGCACTGCAGGTGCAGAAAAACCAGTCAGCAATGGCGGAAAATTCGCCACAGCAGAAGTATTGAGTTATGTCTGGCCAACCACACTGGATTCTTCAGTCATAGGTTTTGATGGTAAAAAAGGCATAGTGGCGCTGGCGTTAACAGCCCACCCTGACTTTGATGACACCCCTTTGTATGACGAAAACAACGATGGCAATTTGGCCAACGATGGCGACGACTGGCATTCACATTGGGTGGTGTTAACCCCGGACGAAAGCTGTGGTCCTAAAGGTTTAAAAGTGCGGGATATCCCACAAGGTGAAACTCCACGAGTGCCAAAAACCTGGCCAGGCGCACCAATTTATATCGACTCTCCGGGTTATGATTTCAACCTGAAAAAAGATACTGTCACCATCCGGGTGCCGTTAAAGGAAGTGGGGTTCCCCACTGATTTTAGCTACGACGGTGTGACAGCAGCACTGAAAGTCAATGCCAACCTGCACAACCCGCTGCTCTGCGTAGTGAACGTGTACGATGTGGCTTCTGGCGATTTATCTTTACCTGCCAGCTGGCCGGAAAAAGCTAAATAACTTAGCTCAGGCATTGATGTAACCAGCAGAAACTACTGAAAAATTTCTGCTGACTACTTCCTTTACTTTCCCACTAAAGCCGCTTTTACTTAGGTTTCCATGCAGTAAAAAATGCTCTCCTTAAGGATGAAGACTTCATGAGTTTTAAGCAGGTGCAAACACTATCTTTCTGCGCCACTGTACTGATTAGTCTAGCTACCTCTACCAAAGCTTTTGCCGCTATAAGCTGCCCGGAAAAAGGCTGGACTGCGGGTTTGTATGAGCATGGTGTGCTGTTTTTTGATGGTCGAAGTGGTATAGATCAAGACATCATTAACGAAGTTCGCAAACGAACTGGCTGTAAAATATACTCCAGTCTGATGCCAAGAGCCCGGATCTGGCATGATTTGGAGCAAGGCGATTTAGATCTCAGTGTTTCAGGCATAAAAACCACGGAGCGGCTTGGCTTTGCCTGGTTTATTCCTTATATGCGCATGAAAAATATGGTGTTATTGGCACCTGAAGTACCTTTGTCGGTAAAACGGCCAGAAGATTTTATACAACGCCCCTATTTAGTTTTTGGTGCTGTACGATCCTTCAAACATGGGGATATTAATGATCAGGTTTTGGAACGGTTGGCGCAGCACAACAGAGTACAGTACTACCCGGACAGCAGGACCTTGTTTAAAGCGCTAAAACAGCAGAGAGTTCATGGCATTTTTGCTCAGGCACCAGTGTATCGCCACCTGCTCCCGGAGCTACGACTTTCCTCTAAGCTGCGTATTCTGGATTGGGCCTCTGAGGAAGCAGGTGTTGAGCATGGGTTAGTATTGGCAAAAGCAAACTTTAATGAACAGCAAGCCCAAGAGTGGTACCAACTTATACTAGAGATTAAACAGGATGGGACTTTGCTAAATATTTTTTCAACCTACTTACCCAAAGAAGAAGCACTGGCTTTAATGCCATGAAAAATGCGTTGGCTAAGAAGCGTCTGTGACAGCCTGCTTAAACACACAAGCTTTCTGCTGATACATACGCTGATCCGCCACTTTACTCAGTACCAAGTCGGTTTCACCATCTTCGGGGTAAACCGCCACTCCTATGCTGCAACTGATCTGAATCTCTAAACCATGAATATCAAAAGGTAAGGCAATGGCTTGTCGAATTTTTTCAGCCACCAAAGCCGCGTGATTCAGTTCATCCACTTGTGGTAAAAGAATAATAAATTCATCTCCGCCTATACGAGCCACAGTATCAGACGAGCGGATTGCATGCTGCAAACGCTCTGCCACCTGCTGTAATAACAAATCTCCCACCGCATGACCATGAGTGTCATTTACAGGTTTAAATTTGTTTAAATCCAACAACATCAAGGCCAAGGCTTTTTTATGCCGCACAGCGTACTGCAAGGCTTTTTGTAAGCGGTCTGCGAATAAAGTGCGGTTTGGTAAGCCTGTTAAGGTATCGTGCTGCGCCATATAGCGCATACGTTCTTCAATTTTACGTCTTTCTGTTAAATCCCGGCTTACGCCTAAAATGCCAACAAATGCACCTGTCGCATCATACATACCTGAGATTTTTACTTCACTCCAGACCCGCCGGCCGTCTTTGCAGACTTGCTCCACTTCGCCAACGTAATCCGGATAGGCTTCGCCATCCTGCAAAGCTTTGGCTGCTTTTTTCATTTGCAGTTTTACCTGAGCATAGGAATCCGGCGTGACCAATTGCTGCATTTGTTGTTGCATCAGCTCTGTGACCGTAAAACCAGTCAGCTTTTCTGCGGAAGGGCTGATGTAAGTAAAATGCCCGCTCAGGTCCATAGTCCAAATCACATCTGTGGCGTGGTCAGCTAACAATCTGTGTCGCTCTTCGCTGCGTTTTAACGCATCTATCGCATTGCTGCGTTCGATAACAATTTCTGCTAAAGCTGCACTTTCGCTGATCAGCTGGATGTCTTGCTCAGAAGGGGTTGTGACCTCTTTATGATAAATAGCAAAAGTTCCCAACACTTTGCCTTGCCGGTTTTTAATAGGCTCCGACCAGCAGGAACGAATTCCCGCCATCTCGACCAAAGCCTGGTAAGGCTGCCAATAAGGATGCACACGTACGTCTTCCACTATCACCCGTTCAGCAGTAAAAGCTGCGGTGCCACAGGAACCTACGCCGTAGCCAGCAGTGATGCCATCAATAGCAGCATTGTATTGATCAGGTAAATGGGGTGCCGAAGCGACGTGTAAAGCGCCCTGCTCATCCAACAAAAGTACGGTACAACTGGCAGAAGGATCCATCTGTTCCGCCCCTTCAACCAGAGCGTCCAACACTTGCTCTAAAGGAGCCTGATCTACAATCATCGCCAATACTCTACTGCGGTTTTGTTGCATCAGCGCAGAACGCTGACCTGCAACCACTATGGCTTTGAGTTTACGGTTGATACGATATACAAAAATTAAAAAAGCAAGTGAGGCAGGAATAATGCAAAAGGCAGTTGCCCCCAGAAGCAGCCAGCTTACGTCAGTGTTTTGCCCGAACCATCCTTCAGCGAAAACCGGGGCAGTGGTCAACAATCCATGTACCAGCACATGCCATAACTTCACATTATACCCCTATATCTTCATTCCATAACTCTGGTTTAGCGGCAATAAAGTCTTGCATTAGCTGCACACATTCAGCATTGTCCTGAACAATCAGTTCCACACCACGGCTTTTTACATAAGCTTCTGGCCCCTGAAAAGTACGATTTTCACCAACCACTACTTTGGGAATGCCATAAAGTAACACAGTACCACTGCACATATCACAAGGAGACAAGGTGGAGTACAGCACAGCCTGGCGATAGTCTTGTGCTGTTAACCTGCCCGCATTCTCCAGACAATCCATTTCTGCATGCAATACACAGCTACCTTTTTGCACTCTTTGGTTATGACCACGGCCCACTATTTCTCCGTTAATCACAAGTACCGAACCTATAGGAATACCGCCTTCGGCTAAACTTTTTTTCGCTTGTTCTATTGCGGCTAACATAAAAGGGTCTGTCATTCACACTATCCTGTAAATCAGCTGAAATCAGCCACTCACTGTATTTAGCTTGTGGCTCTGCTTCCATAGTTTAGTGAGAAATACAGAAAAAGAAGACCAGAATAGTAAATTAAATTACAGTCTATTCTGGCTTAGCAGGCAGGTACTTGATGCAATCCAGCGGGCACACTTCGATACAGGCAGGCTTGTCATAAAAACCAACGCATTCAGTACATAAGTCAGGGTCGACCTGATAATGCTGCTCTGCACGGAAAATGGCCGTATTAGGACACTCAGGCACACACATATCACAATTAATGCACAGCGGCTCTATCCACACTGACATGATAACGCTCCAGAGCCTGACTCGACTTGCATTCCTTGTTGTTTTAACAAGAAGCCCGAGTGTGGACTGATTCCACCAGGCAATTGAAACCAGACCTGATAGCCTGATCCTGGTGCTACCAGCAACTTTTCCCCATCAGCGCCATAAAAGACAGGCTCCAACTCCTTGCACCCCAGAGGGGTCATCAACACCAATTGATCTTCTGCGGTAAAACGATTTTTGACCAGCAACAAAGCCTGACCTTGCGCATTAATCTCACCACTGAATTCTCCCACCAGCAACTGCTCACCTTCACTATGGCTGGTCTGGTAATTTTGCAATTCGGCGCTGATATGGCGGCGTAAAAAACCTTCAGTAAAACCCCGGTTGGCCATGCCGTTTAACTGCTGCAGTAAATCAGGGTTAAAACTCTTGCCGGCCATCGCATCATCTATCGCTTTACGATACACCTGAGCTGTGCGGGCTACATAATAAGGTGACTTGGTACGACCTTCTATTTTCAGCGAATGCACGCCCATAGCGCTAAAAGCAGCGACATGTTGCACAGCGCGCAGATCTTTGGAATTAAAGATATAACTGCCATGTTCATCTTCATCCAGCAGCATCAGCTCGCCAGGGCGGCCTTGCTCTTCAACCAATACAGGCGCTGCCAGTTCAGTGGCTGCAGGCTGATACTGCCCTACCTCATCGGCCACTGCGTCATGGGCTTGATAAGACCAACGACAGGCATTAGTGCAGGCGCCCTGATTTGGGTCGCGTTTATTGATATAGCCAGACAATAAACAGCGGCCTGAGTAGGCCATACACAAAGCGCCGTGCACAAAAACCTCCAGCTCCATTTCTGGCACTTTTTCACGGATTTGGGCTATTTCCTCCAGCGCCAGCTCGCGGGATAAAATCACCCGCTCTATACCTTGCTGTTGCCAGAACAACACAGCAGCCCAATTGACCGTATTGGCTTGAACAGACAAATGCAGTGGAACCTGCGGAAAATGCTGACGCAACAAAAATACCACGCCAGGATCAGACACAATAAGCGCATCAGGACCCAAAGCTACAGCGGGCGCCATATCTTCGACAAAACGCTCTAACTTGCTGTTATGGGGCGCAATATTGACCACCAGATAAAACTTTTTACCCAACTGATGCGCTTCCTGAATACCCATAGCTAAAGTAGCTAAATCAAATTCGTTATTGCGCACCCGCAAACTAAAACGCGGCTGACCGGCATAGACAGCATCAGCGCCATAAGCAAAAGCCATACGCATGGCTTTTAAACTACCAGCAGGGGATAAAAGTTCAGGAGCATTCATGGGGCAATCCACAGAGCATTAAAAAAACAAGAGGCGCATCATAGCGCCTGTTTTTAACCATGTTTTGCGTTGGATCAAACCACTTTGGAATAGCTTGGATTACTGTTGTTTTGCAGGTAACGATCAAAACTGGCACAGACTAAACGCACCAGCAATCGACCCCGTGGTGTCACCTGAATATGGCTTTGAGAACAGTGCACCAAACCATCAGCGATCAGTGGGTCCAGTTTAGGTAAAGCATCGGCAAAATAACTCCAAAAATCGGCGATGCTAAAGCGCTGACAAAAATCATGGATATCCAGCTCAAAATGACAAATTAACTGGCTGATTAAAGCTGCGCGGATTTTATCATCCTGACTTAAACTAAAACCGCGCTCCAGCGGCATTATCCCCTCGCTCAACTGGCGTTGATAATCTTGCAGTTCTTTCTGATTTTGCCAAATTACGCCATTGACCTGACTGATAGAAGATACTCCCAAGCCAATCAATGCATCCTGGCCTGCTGTGGTATAGCCCTGAAAATTACGCTGCAATTTGCCTTGTTGCTGTGCTATCGCTAAAGAGTCGGTCGCTTTGGCGAAATGATCCATGCCGATACATTGATAACCTGCAACGCTAAACTCTTTGATAGCCAACTCTAATAGCACAACTTTATCTTCTGCCTGCGGCAAGCTTTGAGTTGGAATTTTGCGCTGAGCCGCAAAACGGGTCGGCAAGTGGGCATAGCTGAACAGCGATACCCTGTCAGGATCCAACTGCAACACGCTGTGCAACGTCTGAATAAAGCTCTCTGGCCTTTGGTACGGCAAGCCATAGACTAAATCCAGATTAATAGAATTAAACCCTAGCCGCTTGGCTTCCAGCACCAAAGAGCGCACCAGATCTTCGCTTTGCACTCTGTTGATGGCGATTTGAACTTGCTCATCGAAGTCCTGCACACCAAAGCTAACCCGGCTAAAGCCCAACTGGCGTAAATGAGCCAGTTTTTCCAGACTGCAGCTGCGCGGGTCTATTTCAATAGAAAGCTCGGCATCAGGCTTAAACACAAAATGCTGTCTGAGCAGCTGCATTAGCCTGGACAATTGCTCTTCGGTTAAAAAGGTCGGAGTACCACCACCTAAATGCAGCTGGGATATAGTTTTGTCGCTCAGCAGAGGTTGATACAAAGCCATCTCAACTGCCAGATGCTGAAGGTACAAATCAGCTTTTTCGCTGTGCCGAGTCACCATTTTGTTACAGCCGCAGTAGTAACACAGCTGCTGGCAAAATGGGATATGCAGGTACAAACAGAGCTCGTGCGCAGAACTGGCTAAAGCGGCCTGAATAGCAGAAGCCGGAAAATCAGGCTGTAAAGATAAAGCCGTTGGGTACGAGGTATAACGGGGACCATTCACCGAATACTTCTGGATTAAATCAGTTGACCATAACACCGACATTGAACTTTTCTCTGCTTTCCCCTCAAAGGTGGCTGCAGTTTAATGCATCAACTTTAGTTCGTTGTTGATCTGAAACAAAGTCCGTTGCTGCCAGATGAGCGCTTAAATAACGACCAAAGCCCATAAAATGACGACAGATTAAACTGGAAAAATTCCCTCCCTTATTTTAGAATGAACGTTCACTCTAAATGGAGATTTTAAACATGCAGCGTTCCCGCATCGTATTTTTTGCCCTTTCCGCCCTGGCGGGCTCTGTTGCTTTGGCCGGTTGTGGCCAGGCTCAACAAGCCGCAGCACCGGCAGCACAGGCCATGCCTGTTGGCGTGGTCACCCTGAAAAGTCAGGCGGTTACATTAACCAAAGAATTACCAGGCCGCGTGGCAGCCTCACAAATTGCCGAAATTCGCCCTCAGGTCGACGGCATAGTACTGCAACGTTTATTTACTGAAGGTGGTGAAGTTAAAGCTGGTCAGGCTTTATATCAAATTGACCCAGCCACTTTTGAAGCTCAACTGTCCAGCGCTAAAGCGGCAGTAGCGCGGGCTCAGGCCAGCATTGCCAGCAGCAAAGCCAAAGCCAGCCGTTATACCGAACTGTTAAAAATTAAAGCGGTCAGCCAGCAGGAGTTTGACGAAGCAGACGCGGCTTATAAACAAGCTCAGGCCGATTTATTAACGGCTCAGGCCCAATTGAAAACAGCGCAGATTAATCTGAACTACAGCAAAGTTTTGTCCCCTATCA